>NZ_JBCNBW010000060.1:0-95340 GCF_050478865.1 Aeribacillus pallidus
CTTTAAGGGGTGCAGTTCAACGTGCTGAAGAGGTTTTTACGTTTTTGCTTATAGGCAAATCTATAATGACACCGGTGTAGGATGCTCTCAAAAATAAAGGAAATTAACTTGAACGAAGGGATAGGCTCAATTCAATGGACATAGAAGTTGTCAAGTTATTTAATAAAAGAATATTCATTCGATTAGATATTCAAAAATTACGTAAAATAAATAAACAACAGTTTATAGATCAGCAAGAAAAAGTACTGAAAAGCAGTTAATAAAATATGATCATCACCGCAACCTATCGAATAGATTTAGGAGTTTTTACGATGAGGGGAATCTAGCAAACGGGAGGTTATTTTTATGGAAAGTAAATTTTTTAAAAAACCGAAACAACTCTGGGTCGCTCTCATCGTAATTAGTATTGTTTTATGTATGTTCTCGTGGAATGTACAATCTGAAGAAAAGTTAAGCAAGAGCAGAAAGGAACCTATACTTGTGTTTCCTGTGATTAGTGATATACATATTAAGCAAAGCGGGACAATGGATATGCAAAAGTTTCAGGAAGCGCTGGAGCAGCTAAATGAGCAAGCACCAAAACAAGATGCTTTTGTGGTAGTTGGTGATTTAACGGACAAAGGGTTAAAGGAAGAATATGACCGATTCTTTTCAATTTATGATGTAAAAAAACAACCACAAGCTATTTCCCTGTTCACCATTGGAAATCACGAATACTGGAATGGATTATCAGAAGCAGACGCTCAAAAAAGGTTCCTAGCTGAAACAGGTATGGATTCCATTTATGATCATAAGGTCATCAAAGGTTACCATTTCATCATTCTTGGTCCGGAGAACGGATTAACAAAAGGCTATTATTCCACAAAACAAATTAATTGGCTTGGTGAGCAGTTAGAACAAGCCGCGAAGGATGACCCGAAAAAACCAATATTTGTTTTTCAACATCAACCAATTAAAAATACAGTAATTGGTAGTAAATCGACTACTGAATTGAATAGAGATTTTCTTTACAATACGTTAAAGGAATATCCGCAAGTTATTCATTTTTCCGGCCATTCGCATTACCCGTTATACGACCCTAGAACCTTATATCAAAAAGACTTTACATCAGTTGGGACTTCTTCTGTAAGTTATATCACAACAGGGATTGGCTTTCTTCTAGGAGAACTGCCTCCAGGATATCAATACATTAGCCAGGGACTAATAGTTGAGGTTTATAAAAACAAAGTCGTCATTAAGCGTCGTGATTTCCACAAAAATGATTGGACAGGAGAACCGTGGGTGATCCAATTACCAGTAAAGGCCAATACATTAAATTAAAAAGGTTTATTCATTTTTCCATAACATTGTCCGTTTAAGATTCCTCAGAAGGACATTTAGATGAATCCTTCTGTTTTTTTTTTTGCTTAAAGTTCTCAAACCTTCATTAAACAGGTACCCTCGATTATATCGAACATTCATTTTAATTTTTGCTAGTCATCATTTGTTGTTTGAATTTCATTAGACCTTACTAATAAAAGCAAAGGAAAGGAATATAGTAGATATAAAGGAGAAAACCCCCGACGTTTACGAGAAAATACTCAATAATTAGGGCAAGACACATTACTTATGAGAAAAAATCCAAAATTTATGAGAAAAAATTGAACTTTTATGGGAAAAAATCTAAATTTTATGTGAAAAAACCCACGTTTATGAGAAAAAATCGAACTTTACTAGCTAGGGAGAGATGCGGATGCAAATCCATGTGGTCCAAAGAGGGGAATCTTTATGGTTGATTGCACAGCGTTACGGTGTTACCATTGATCAAATTGTAACTGCCAACCAGTTGACAGATCCGAATCGGTTGGTCGGTGGCCAAGCACTAGTTATACCAACACCTTTTAAATATCATACAGTCCGTCCAGGAGAGACATTATGGATGATCGCCAGGCGATATGGAACATCGATTGAAGCGATTGTTCAGGCCAATCGAATCAGTGACCCTTCCCTGATTTATCCCGGCTCCGTTTTGGTAATTCCTGCAAGAACCCATACGGTTCAACCCGGGGATACGTTATGGGAAATTGCCCAGCGTTATGGTACCACCGTTCAAGAAATCATTCGGGTAAATCAAATTACAAATCCAAGTCTCATTTATCCTGGAACGGTTTTAACGATCCCTTTATATAAACCTGCCATTGATGTAAACGCCTTTACGTATCAAATGGGAGAAGAAGGGGGGCGTCAAGTCCGGGAAGTAGGCCGTTATTTAACATACGCATCCCCTTTTGCTTACCTTATTAGGGAAGATGGCGGACTAGATCCGATTAATGACACCGCCATCATCCAAGCTTCCATAGCAGAGAAAGTTGTTCCAATGATGTGTATTACAAATTTTACGTACAAAGATCCCGGCTCCCGGTTGGCGAGAACAGTCCTTTCTAATGTGAATCTACAAAATCAACTGTTAACCCATATTGTCAATACGATGAAAGAAAAAGGCTATCGAGGTTTAAACATTGACTTTGAAAACGTCTATCCGGCGGATCGCGAGTTGTATAATCAATTTCTGCAACGATCAGTAGACAGACTTCATCCGGAAGGATTTTTTGTTTCAACGTCTGTTGCTCCGAAGACCAGTGGCGATCAAAAAGGGCTTTTATATGAAGCGCATGATTATCCTGCCCATGGAAGAATTGTGGACTTTGTAGTGTTAATGACGTATGAATGGGGTTATCGATTAGGTCCTCCTCAAGCGATTTCACCACTTAACCAAATTAAACGTGTTCTTGATTATGCCGTTACGGTCATCCCAAGAAACAAAATTTTTATGGGGTTCCAAGTGTACGCCCGCGACTGGCTCCTTCCTCATGTAAAAGGACAAGAGGCTGAAACGTTTAGTCCGCAGGAAGCTGTAGAGCGGGCGATTCGCTATGGAGCGACGATCCAATATGATTGGACAGCTGAATCGCCGTTTTACCGGTATGTCGATAGTCAAGGACGTACGCATGAAGTATGGTTTGAAGATGCCCGAAGTGCCCAGGCCAAATTTGATACGGTGAAGGATTACGGTCTGCGTGGAATTAGCTATTGGGTCCTTGGTTATCCATACCCACAAAATTGGTTATTACTTGAAGACAATTTTCTAATTCGTAAGATATTATAAAGCAGGTGAGAAGCTTATCGCCTAAAAAGAAAAAGAGCTATGTAGCGGAAAAATTTTCCGATTACACGCTCTTTTTTTATGGCTAAGTTAACTTACTCTGTTGATATTTGATAAAATCGAACTAGTTTATTTCCAATTAATGAAACTTATTATTCATTAAGAACGTATCAATATTAAGACTTTTATCGTTCAACAAAGGTATTAAATTGTTTGGTAAAACGTTGAGGGAGGAAAAATGAATAAGAATCAGAAATGAACAATCGTATTTATTTTATAGGTACTTCTTTTATAGCAGGTGGGTTGCATTAAAGGAATACATTGAATATTCCCGCTTATCGGGTGGATAGCTAGACTGGTATGCCAACTAATTGCTTTAGTATTTGTTATTAACTGGGAAAGAGATAAAAATAGGGTTTCTAATAAAGCAAATTAGAAGTCCTTTATTATTTACCAACTTTTGTTTTTTATATAAGATTTTAATATGAAATCTACTCATCCATGTTGTATTTCAACTGACACCTCTTATTAAAAAATGTTTGATACCCTAAGTAAAGATACAAAAGAACTGTTAACGAGACGCTTCCAACGAGTCCGAGCATGATCGCGATTTGGTATTCGACCGCGACGAGGGGAGAGGTGCCGGATAAAATTTGACCAGTCATCATCCCGGGGAGAAAGACAATTCCCATTCCGACCATTGAGTTAATCGTCGGCAGCATCGCTTCATCAAATGTCCGGTTGACGATAGGTTTGGCTGCTAATCGAGGAGTCGCTCCAAGCATGAGCGCTTCTTCAATGCGTGCTCGATCGGATTGAAATCCTTGTATTAAAGTATTGACTCCTAAGGAAATACCTGTCATCGAATTTCCGATAATCATCCCGGCAAGCGGGATAAAGTATCTCGGTTCATACCATGGCGATAAACGTATGACGATAAAGATAAAGTAACAGATACTGCACAGAATCCCGATGCCCATAGAAAGGGCAACAGCTTTTTTCATCGAAAAGGAAAGTGTGATTTTGGACCGTTTATACACATTAAAAATAGCAAACACAAGCATAATTCCGATAATCAATAACGTGATCCATGGGTTTGGATGATCAAATATGTATTGAAGTAAATATCCGACCAACATTAATTGGAGCGTCATGCGAATGGTGGATATGAGTACTTCTTTTTCTCGTGGTATTCCTTTGATTTTTAAAATAATTAGTAAAACGACAATAAATAGATAAGCAGTGGCCATTTGCCAAAAGGTTAAATCGATAATACCTTCCATGGAATCCCCCCTTATTTTCTTAATGATCTTTTTGAAGGATTAAGCTATATTTTGTTATATCAATCATATTTCCATGTATTTTTTTCAACAAATCTTTTGAATGAGTGATCATGATAATCGTTTTCTTATGTTGCTGATAAAGTTGAATCACATCAAAGATGACGGAACTTGCGGTTTCCTCATCTAACGCCGAAGTCGGCTCGTCTAATAAAAGGACCTCTGGATGTAACAGTAACGCCCGTGCTAGCGCTAGTCGTTGTTTTTCCCCGCCAGAAAGGGTGTCGGCATCTTCATCTAACGGTTTACGCAAATGAACCGTGGCTAGTATGTTTTCTAATTCATGATCTGATGGAATGGGTTTTTCTGCAAACTTACAACCGATTATAAGATTATCTTTCACCGTTCCCTCATAAATCGTTGGCGTTTGCGGGACCATGACCACTTTTCTACGGAGTTCAATCGGATCCATTTCGAATATTGATTTCCCATTAAAATAGATATTTCCTTCATCAGGGCTATGTAAATGATTAAGAAGCTTTAACAGTGTTGACTTACCACTTCCGCTCGGGCCGTATATACATGTCACCGTATGGGAAGGGATGATCAGTTCGTCAATGGACAGAATCTCTTTTATCTTGACATTTTTTAACGTAAACAATGCCAGTCCTCCTTTGGAAATACCGTACTTATTAAATATAATTGGAAAATTTAATGAAGTCCAATTATGTAATGAATCAACTAGGGGGAATGGGAGTGGTTGGAGAAAAACGGGGAGCAGGGGAGCTGTTAATTTACAACTTACAACATTAAAGGCAGATTCTATAACGTGGAAAAAGGAACCAGTTTGTTCAATTTCACGTACTTAAATATAGTGATATGTTAAGTTTCAGGAGGAGTTTTGGATTATGGAAAAAACAAAATTAATACAAAAATTCAACAAACAGGCTTCTAAATACGCAAAAAAACGTAAAAAACAGGAACAAAATATATGGCGGAAGAAAATGTTCCAGTCTGTCAAAGGAAAAACTCTTGAAGTAGCTGTTGGAGCTGGAATGAATTTTGCTTTCTTTCCGAAAAGCATAGAGTACGTAGGAGTAGATTTCAGTCCTAAAATGATTGAACAAGCGAAAGAAGCAGCCATTGAACATGGGGTTAATGCTGAATTTGTGCTATCCGATGTAGAAAGTCTGAACTTTCCTGAGAATTCCTTTGATACCATTGTATCATCGGGTTCTTTATGTAGTTATAAAGATCCAATTCAGGTTTTAAATCTTTTTAGTCAATGGTGTAAGGAAGATGGTCAGGTATTACTTATGGAGCATGGACTATTTTCCGTCCCGGCACTGGCATGGATTCAAATGAAACTTGATGATTTTGCCGTTAAAGCTATTGGATGTCATCAAAATCGGGATATCATAGATATTGTCAAGCAATCCAATTTAATCATTCACAAACATGAACGTGCATTCTTGGGATATCTTTATTTCATATGGGCAAGTCCACAAAAAGGTAATATTGGCTAATTGGCGCAAAATTACGTTTTTTAATATTTTGGTATAAAAAAAGGAGAAACCCCACTTTCTAAAGTGCATGTCTCTCCTTGTTTTTATAATTACTAGCAAATTCCTCTAGTTGATAAAAAGCTTCCACCATTGTTTCTTTATTGATAGGGACATTCATTAAATGGATGGACTCTTCTGGTTGAACAATGGCCTCGGCAATGGTGTGTAAGACTTCTTTTTCATTCGGTAAACCAAGCTGTTGAAATGTAAATGGGAGCTGTAACGCTTGATAGAAGGGGAGAAGCCTGTGGATTTCATCCCAATTATTCTCGATAACTAGCTGAATCAAAATGCCGTAAGCTACTTTTTCTCCGTGAAGTAAATGATGAGTAGATGATACTTTTGTTAGCCCGTTATGAACAGAATGAGCTCCCGCTACTCGTCCATATCGATCACCAAATCCACCAACCATCCCCCCGGCCATGATATTCGTTTCTATTACTTGTCGAAAGGAGAACGAGTCACGCTTTTCTAATAAATCGTTGATAGCTTTTGGACCGTGTTCGAGTAATGTTGTTTTACATAAATACGCTGTTTGGTGCGCAATTTTTATGGAAAGGGGAGGGCATGGGAGTTGCCGAATGATACAATCGGCCTCATACCATTTCGCTAACGTGTCAGCTATACCTGCTCGGAGGTAGGCGACAGGTGAATGTAACAACATGTTGGGATCAACTAAAACAAACGTAGCGGATTTAGGAAAGATATCGTATCTTACATAAGTTCCGTTATCATCATAAATAACGCTCAACGGGGTCCAAGCGGCACACGTCGATGCGAGTGTTGGTATTAATACGACGTCTAATCGTACTTGATTGGCGACAGCTTTTGCTAAATCGAGTACTTTTCCACCGCCAATTCCAATGATGACATCATAATCGATACAATGGGAGGATAACCGTTCGATTTCTGATAGAGAACATTCTCCATGATAACGAAAAAAGGAATAAGATAATGTTCGGTCTTTCGGGAAATAAGGTTCAACGGCGTTCCATGATCTCTGTCCACAGATGACAAAAGCTTTCGTAAAACCATATCTTTTCAGGAATGGTTCAAGGTGCTGGATCACTCCGCTTTCACATACATAATCATTCGGTGCACCACGCACTTCTAACAGGTCCAATCGAATCACTCCTTAATTGTTTATAAAGATAAGGAAAGCACCGCAACCATGCGGCGCTTCGCTAAAGGAAGTTTATTTTCGATTTAACATCCATTGCGGTTTTCCGAAGCCTTGGAAATCTTTATCGATGACTTGTTCAAACTCCTCGGATTCAACGGCTTCTTTAATGTCTTTGACAAATGGTTTGTCTAAATCTTTCGTATTAACGACGACGCGATTTCGGTAGTCATCTGGCATGTTCTCTAACTCAAGGGCATCAAGTAAATTCATTTTAGCCGCTAACGCGTAGTTTCCTGGAACAGCCGCTAAGTCCACACTTTCTACAGCCCGAGGCAGCTGGCCAGCTTCAATTGGTTTAAATTGTAGGTTTTTTACATTTTCTTTTACGTCTTTTTCTGAAACCGTTAATGGGTTTACGGATGAATCAAGAGTAATTAGTCCGGCATCTTGTAAGATTAATAGAGCTCGTGCTAAGTTTGTTGGGTCGTTCGGAATCGCAATTTCGCTACCTTCTTCAATTTCGTCTAATGAATTAAATTTATGAGAGTAAATTCCCATCGGAGCCGTCGGAACGATAATCACTTCCGATAGGTCTAAATGATGTTCTTCAGCAAACTTTTCCATATAAATTTTATGCTGAAACAGATTCGCGTCTAAGTCACCATTTGCAAGCGCTAAGTTCGGCTGAATGTAGTCGCTAAATTCAACGACTTTGACTTTATAGCCTTTCTTTTCCAAAATCGGTTGAATCGCTTTACGAACCATGTCACTGTAAGGACCGGATGTCGCTCCAATGGTAAGTTCTTTTTTCTCGGCTGCATTCGACGAAGTTTCGTTGCTTCCGCAAGCAGCTAGAAGTCCAATCGATAAAAGTAAAATGAGAATGATCGAAAATTTTTTCATGTCTGTACCCCCTAGGATATGTAATGCAATAGATTTATTTTTTAGCGTTATTATCGCTTATCTACTAGACGAGCGATATGGTCGCCAAGAAACTGAATGAGTTGAACAAGACAAATTAATATGACAATTGTCGTAATCATTACGGTATTATCGTAGCGGTAATACCCGAAGCGGATGGCTAAGTCTCCAATTCCTCCACCACCTACAATACCAGCCATAGCAGAATATCCTACTAAACTGATCGTGGTAATGGTAAGGCCATGCATAATTCCAGGACGGGCTTCAGGTAGGAGTACATCTTTTATAATCATCCATGGCGTCGCCCCAACCGCAACCGCTGCTTCAATAACGCCTTTATCAATTTCCCGCAACGACGTTTCTACGATTCTCGCAAAAAACGGAATCGCTGCGACGGACAAGGAAACAGAAGCAGCCGTCGGTCCAATCGTGGTTCCGGCGATGAGTTTCGTTAATGGTAAAAGGCCCACTAGTAAAATAACAAACGGAATGGAACGAACCATATTGACGACAAATCCGAGGGTTGATTGGATGGTCTTATTTTCTAAAAACAGCCCCCTGTCGGTGACAAATAACAAAATTCCTAATGGTAGACCTAGTAAACAGGCGATGGAAAGAGAAATGGCTACCATATAAAGAGTTTCTAAAAACGCTTTGTTTAATTCAGGTAGTAAGTTTAGCAATGAATCAAGCAGCACTTCCAATCACCTCCAATCCACTTGTTCGATGAGAAATATATTCAATGGCTTTTTGAACTTCTTGAGGATCGCCGGTTAGTTCCATAATAAAAATCCCTAATGGTAAGTCTTGAATGTACTCAATTTTCCCGTGCAAAATATTTCCTCTCACCTTAAATGTTTGCAGCATATCCGAAACAACGGCCTGTTCCGCGATCTCCCCTTTAAACTGTATTTTGACAATCGTTCCAGTCTGTTTTTGTAACAGGTGTTCCGGAAGGTCAAATTGAATCACACTTTCGATAAACGATTTGGTTAATTCTTCTTTCGGATTGGTGAAAATTTCATAAACGGTGCCTAATTCAATGACTTTTCCATCCTGCATCACAGCAATCCGGTCGCAAATATCTTTCACGACTTCCATCTCATGGGTAATTAACACGATTGTAATGCCAAGTTCTCGATTAATCTTTTTTAACAAGGACAAAATCGACTTGGTCGTACTTGGATCAAGGGCTGATGTGGCTTCATCGCATAAAAGAACAGATGGTTCATTGGCTAAAGCTCGGGCAATACCGACACGCTGTTTTTGTCCACCACTTAATTGGGAAGGATAGGCATCTCGTTTATCCAGAAGACCAACCATCTCCAACAGTTCCGTTACTCTTTTTTCAATTTCACTTTTTGATTTTTTCGCCGCTTTTAAGGCAAAGGCGATATTTTCGAATACTGTTTTCGAGCTAACAAGATGGAAATGCTGAAAAATCATCCCTATTTTTAATCGGGCTTGACGCAATTCCTTTTCATTTAAAGACGTTAAATCGACTCCATCGATGATGACATTTCCCGACGTCGGCCGTTCTAAAAGGTTTATGCAGCGCAATAGGGTACTTTTTCCTGCACCGCTATAGCCAACGATGCCAAAGATTTCTCCTTTGTTGATGGTTAACGAAACGTGATCGACACCAACGACTTGTTTATGTTTGGTCGTATACACTTTTACTAAGTCTTTAATCGCAATCATCTAATTGCTCACTCCTATTCGGTTTGAGATGTTTTAACAATCAAAAAATTTATATAACTACGAAAATAACAAAAAATGCCTCTTCCATTCAGAAAGAGGCATCGGTATCTATGTACACGACTTATCTTTCAGAATGGAAGCCATTCTGCAGGATGTGGCACCGTTCCTATGATCAGGAGGTTGCCGGACGTCATCGGGCCTGTTCCCTCGGTCTCTCTTGATAAGCGGTCTTTCGTATTGAATTTGATATCAATCTTAATATCTAAGTAAATCATTGTCAATAAGTGTTTTTTATTTCCTTTTCAAGATAACGCTTACATGGTTGTGATTTAAAGGAAAAATTTTTTTATAAATAAGAGAAATAAAAAAGGGGTAGTCGGGTAAAGAAAACTATTTATTTTTATCTTTTCTTTCTTTTAAGAAGGCTATGTTATATGTCATAGTTGATTTTTAGCAAGTTAAACACATGAAGCGAAAGGCGGCGACTCCAGCGGGAACAAGAAGCCAGGCAAGACCCTTATTTGAGCGAGGGAAGCGGCTTGCGGCTTGCCCGCGGAAAGCGTCCGCCACAAGCGGAATGTATAAATATCAACAGTATCGTTTAACAGACATTCATGCCAATTGCCATTGGAACACCGATGAATGAAATAACAGTAAAAGTTATCCACAGTTATTTTAGGGTAGAGCCTTTAAGAAGAGACAGTACAACCTGTCCCTTTATGTTGGGTGTATTTTTTTATTGATACTGCTGCAACCTTGAGAAAAATTGTTTAACAAAATCATAAAACACTTTAACAGACGGAGCGAGGTTATGGCGAGTAGAATAAATGACCCCAACATTTCGTTTCACTTGGGGCATGTCAATCGGAATTTTGACCGTGTAGCGAGGCATCGTGTCATAAAATGTGTTTTCTGGAAGAAGGGTTACCCCAATTCCAGCTGATACCAGTCCTTTGATTGCGTCTAAATCTTCTCCTTCCGAGGAGATGATCGGAGAAAAACCGGCTTGTCGGCAAGCATTAATGACGATGGTATGGAGTACATACCCTTTCGGAAAGGTAACGAACGGTTCATTGCGCAGTTCATTTAAGGCTAAACGCTCTCGTTTGGCTAAGTGATGGTGAAGGGGCAATAGTACAGCAAAGGACTCCATAAATAAAATTTCTCCTTTTAGTTCTTTCTCATCCGTTGGAACGGGGCCAATAAACGCTAAATCGAGCTCTCGATTTTTCACCGCTTCGATTAAAAAATGATACGATCCTTGACGTAAATGGAATTTGACATTTGGATGTTCTTCTTTAAAGGAGGAAATCACCATTGGCAGCGTATGACTGGCTAAACTGGACGGAAATCCAATTTTAATCGTCCCATGTTCGGGATCTAAATATTCCTCAATTTGCTGCTTGGCGTTTTCGACTGCTCGTAACACAGCTTCGGCATGGGGTAAAAAATACTTTCCAATTGGTGTTAGCTTGACATTTCGTCCTTCTCGTTCAAACAATTGGACCCCTAACTCGGCCTCTAAATTAGCAATCTGGCGACTGATCGCGGACTGGGCCACGTGGAGTGTATCGGCTGCTTCAGAAACGTGTTCTCTTTTCGCTACTTCCACAAAATAAATGAGCTGTCTTAGTTCCATCACGGACACTCCTTACGATTCATCTCAAAATGAGATTGATTTAATCTGAATTATATATTGTTTATATAAATTTTGAAAATTAAAATGATTATTACAGGCGCAACGGTGAAACGAATGGGGGGAGATAAATGACGAAACGGTATGGATTACCTAAAGCACAAGGTCTCTACCGTTCTGAGTTTGAACATGATGCTTGTGGGATTGGGTTATATGCTCATCTAAAAGGAAAGCCGTCCCAGGATATCGTGAAGAAAGGAATTCATATGTTACGGCAATTAGAACATCGTGGGGGACAAGGAAGCGACCCGGAAACTGGGGATGGCGCAGGAATAATGGTTCAAATTCCTCACGAGTTTTTTCATAATGTGTGTACTCATATCGATCTTCCAGAAGCGGGACGATATGGGGTTGGGATGATTTTTTTCCCAGAAAACGAGGATGAACGGACAACCTATGAACAAAAAATCAACGAAATTATCGAAAAAGAAGGACAAATCGTATTAGGATGGCGAACTGTACCAGTAAATGTCGAAAAACTCGGAAAATTAGCAAAAGAAAGTAAACCGTTTATTCGTCAAGTGTTTATTGGCGCCAACGACAAACTAACGGACGACCTATCTTTTGAAAGAAAGTTGTATGTGATTCGAAAGCTTGCCGAAAAGCTGGTATTGTCGAACGAATTTTATTTCGCCAGTCTATCCAGTCGTACCATCGTCTACAAAGGATTGTTAACACCTGATCAATTAGACGAGTTTTACCTAGATTTACAAGATGAACGCTTTCAATCGGCATTTGCGCTTGTTCACTCCCGTTTTAGTACGAATACCTTCCCAAGCTGGGAACGAGCTCATCCGAATCGCTATTTAATCCATAATGGTGAAATCAATACACTTCGTGGAAATATTAACTGGATGAACGCGAGGGAAAAACAATTTGTTTCTGAATATTTTGGTGATGACTTAGAAAAAATCAAGCCGATTTTGGACATGAACGGAAGCGATTCATCCATTTTAGATAATGCATTTGAATTTTTGGTACTGGCAGGGAAAAAGCCAGCCCATGCCGCGATGATGTTGATTCCTGAGCCATGGTTTTGGGACAGTGAAATGGATGATGACAAAAAAGCGTTTTATGAATATCACAGTTGTTTAATGGAGCCATGGGATGGTCCAACAGCGATTTCATTTACAGATGGTAAGCAAATTGGCGCGATTTTAGATCGCAACGGCCTCAGACCTGCTCGTTATTATGTTACTAAAGACGATTATATCATTTTTTCGTCCGAAGTAGGCGTCATTGATGTGGAACCTGAAAATATTTTGTACAAAGAGCGGTTAAGTCCTGGAAAAATGCTTCTCATTGACCTTGAAGAGGGAAGAATTATTTCCGATGAAGAAATCAAACATGAGGTGGCCAATGAAAAACCGTATCGCCAATGGGTGAATAATCAACTAGTCACGCTGGATGATTTCCATATCCCATCCGTAACAGAAAAGGTAACGAACCTTGTTCAATTACAAAAAGCGTTTGGTTATACGTATGAAGACGTAGAAAAAATGATGCTTTCGATGATCAAAGATGGAAAAGATCCGACCGGTGCCATGGGGAACGATACACCTCTTGCGGTTTTGTCTGATCGTCCGCAAAGTTTGTTTAATTACTTTAAACAGTTGTTTGCCCAAGTAACGAATCCACCGATTGATGCGATTCGCGAATACCTCGTGACTTCTACGATGACGCTCCTTGGAAAAGAAGGAAATCTTCTTCATCCAGATGAAACGGCTGCGCGCCGCATTCGTTTGGATTCACCGATTCTTTCCAATGAAGAACTCGCGGGCTTAAAAGAAAATCCATATCCGGAATTTCGCTCAACAATATTACCAACATTGTTTACTTCCGATTTAAAAGAAGCATTGGAACAGCTTTTCAAACAAGCGGATACAGCGTTTGAACAAGGAGCTGTTTTATTAGTGCTATCCGATCGAGCGGTCAGTCCGCATCATGTAGCGATTCCGCCTTTACTTGCAGTAAGTGCGCTCCATCAATATTTAATTCGACAAGGAACGCGGACAAAAGTAAGTATCATTGTTGAATGCGGAGAAGCGCGAGAAGTGCATCATTTTGCGGCATTAATCGGTTTTGGGGCAGATGCGATTAATCCGTATTTAGCTTTTGAAACGATTCGACACATGACCGAAACAGGAACCCTTTCACTTTCTTATCAAAAGGCTGTTTACCAATACAAAAAAGCGGTAACCGATGGGGTCGTGAAGGTGATGTCCAAAATGGGGATTTCCACCGTGCAAAGCTATCGGGGAGCCCAAATTTTTGAAGCAGTCGGCATCGGAAAAGAAGTCATCGACGAATATTTTACAGGAACCGCCTCCCAAATTGGTGGAATTGGGTTAGAAGAAATCGCGAAAGAAGCGAAAATGCGTCACGAAGCGGCATTCCAGACGGCGTACCAGGATGACACATTAGATTCTGGAAGCGAGTTTCAATGGCGAAGAAACGGAGAACATCATGCGTTTAATCCAAAAACGATTCATACATTGCAATGGGCGTGCCGAAAAAATGATTACGAATTATACAAGCAATATTCAAAAATGGCGAATGAAGAGCGGATGACGTTTTTGCGAAACCTGTTTGAATTTGTTCCAAATCGAAAACCGATTCCGTTAGACGAAGTGGAACCGGTGGAATCGATTGTTCGTCGTTTCAAAACAGGAGCGATGTCTTATGGATCGTTAAGTGAGGAAGCTCATGAAGCGCTGGCGATTGCGATGAACCGTATAGGAGGCAAAAGCAATAGCGGAGAAGGTGGGGAAGACCCTCGCCGTTACGTTCCGGATGAAAACGGAGATTTACGGAAGAGTGCCATTAAACAAATTGCTTCTGGTCGCTTCGGTGTAAAAAGTCATTATTTAGTAAATGCCGATGAATTACAAATCAAAATGGCGCAAGGAGCCAAACCGGGAGAAGGAGGGCAACTGCCAGGGAAAAAAGTATATCCTTGGATCGGAAAGGTGCGCGGTTCTACCCCGGGCGTCGAACTCATTTCACCTCCACCACACCATGACATTTATTCCATTGAAGATTTAGCCCAGCTCATTTACGACTTAAAAAATGCGAATCGCAACGCTCGTGTCAGTGTCAAGCTCGTTTCCAAAGCAGGGGTTGGGACGATTGCGGCAGGTGTCGCCAAAGGCGGGGCCGATGTCATTGTCATCAGCGGCTATGACGGAGGAACCGGTGCTTCACCGAAAACGAGCATTAAGCATGCCGGCTTACCGTGGGAGCTAGGGCTTGCCGAAACACATCAAACGTTAATGCTCAACGGGTTGCGTGATCGAGTCGTTTTAGAGACAGATGGTAAATTAATGACCGGGAAAGATGTTGTCATGGCGGCGTTGTTCGGAGCTGAAGAGTTCGGATTTGCGACCGCACCACTCGTTGTCTTAGGGTGTGTCATGATGCGCGTCTGTCATTTAGACACATGTCCAGTGGGGGTGGCCACCCAAAATCCAGCGCTTCGTGAGAAATTTATGGGAAAACCAGAACATGTCGTCAATTACATGTATTTCGTTGCCCAAGAAGTTCGCGAATTAATGGCTCAACTTGGCTTTCGGACATTGGACGAAATGGTCGGCCGCGTTGACATCTTAAAGGTAAGTGAACGTGCTAAACGACATTGGAAAGCGAAACATCTTGACTTATCACGCTTACTCTATCAAGTAGACGGACCACGGACATTTGCTCGTCAAAAGCATCATGGACTCGAAAACACATTAGACGTTCAGTCGATTTTACCAGCTCTTACGCCAGCATTAGAGACTAAGAAAAAAGTGGACCTACATTTAAATATCAGAAATATTGATCGAACGGTTGGCACAATCGCAGGTAGTGAAATTTCTAAACGCTTTGGAGAAGAAGGGCTGCCGGAAGATACCATCAACTTATATTTTTACGGGTCTGCTGGCCAAAGCTTCGCTGCATTTGTGCCAAAAGGGATGACAATGACCCTTGTGGGGGATGCGAACGACTATGTAGGTAAAGGGCTATCCGGTGGAAAAATCATCGTTCTTCCACCAGAGGAAGCATCCTTTGCAACAGGAGAAAATGTGATTATCGGGAACGTTGCCTTTTACGGAGCGACATCCGGTGAAGCATACATTCGCGGTCGTGCTGGTGAAAGATTTTGCGTCCGTAACAGCGGTGTTCATGCGGTTGTTGAAGGAGTAGGTGATCATGGCTGTGAATATATGACAGGCGGTCGGGTTGTGATCATCGGATCTGTCGGTAAAAACTTTGCTGCCGGAATGTCTGGTGGAATTGCTTATGTGTTAGCCGATCATGAAGAGCAATTCTATCGAACGGCAAATCGAGAACTGGTATTGTTTGAATCGCTTGAAGAAAAAGAGGAAATGGAACTTGTGTACAATATGCTCGCCAAGCACTACCAATATACGGGAAGTACGAAAGCCGCTCACTTATTAGACCAATGGGACAAATATGTGAAAAAATTTATCAAAGTCATTCCACGAAACTACAAGCTAATGACGGAAACGATCGACCAACTCGAACATTCAGGTTTATCGAAAGAACAAGCTCAGTTAGCGGCTTTTGAAGCTGTTACAAAACAAAAAAAGTCGGTTGTGAACGAGTCACATAAAAAAGAAGCGATCGTGTAAATAAGCAGGTTCCTTCATCGCGTGGCTGTTCACGAAAAAGGAGGGGAATAAATGGGAAAAACGACCGGGTTTATGGAATATATGCGAGAAGAAGAAGTAAAACGTCATCCACTTTCCCGCCTTGACGATTGGAACGAATATACGTCCCCATTTTCTGAGGAAACACTCGCTCGACAAGGTGCCCGCTGTATGGACTGCGGGACCCCTTTTTGTCACATGGGAATGGAGATCAATGGACTTACATCTGGGTGTCCGATTCATAATTTAATCCCTGAATGGAATGATCTTGTGTATCGTGGAAGATGGAAAGAAGCATTAGATCGCTTATTAAAAACGAATAACTTCCCAGAGTTTACGGGCCGGGTTTGTCCGGCGCCTTGTGAAGGTTCGTGTACGGTCGCGATTTCTGATCCAGCAGTCGCCATTAAAAGCATTGAGCGGGCGATTATCGATAAAGGATTTGCGGAAGGTTGGATTCAACCAAGAATTCCTGAAAAGCGCACTGGAAAAAAGGTGGCTATTGTCGGCTCTGGTCCTGCTGGGTTGGCGTGTGCAGACCAGTTAAATCAGGCGGGGCATTCCGTTACGGTTTATGAGCGCGCTGACCGAATCGGTGGGTTATTGATGTATGGGATTCCTAATATGAAACTTGAAAAAGAAATCGTCGAGCGACGGGTTCGACTGTTAGAAGCGGAAGGCATCACTTTTATTACTAATACGGAAGTTGGAAAAGATATTACCGCAGAGGAGCTTCAGTCCCAATACGATGCGGTCGTCTTATGTACGGGCGCTCAAAAACAACGTGACTTAGTCATAGAAGGAAGAGAGTTGTCAGGTGTTCATTTTGCTATGGATTATTTAACGGTTTCCACGAAAAAAATGCTTGGTTCTACTGTTGATGAAGAAAAGTGGATTGATACGAAAGGTAAGCATGTCATTGTCATTGGCGGCGGGGATACTGGGGCGGACTGTGTCGCGACCGCTCTTCGCCAACAATGTAAAAGCGTCGTTCAATTCGGAAAACATCCTGCATTGCCACAAAAGCGGACCGAAGACAATCCGTGGCCGCTATTCCCACTTGTGTTTACGCTCGATTATGCGTACGAAGAAGCGAAAGCAAAATTCGGTACCGACCCGCGTCAATATTGTATTCAAACGAAAAAAATCGTCGGGGACGAACATGGCAATGTCAAAGAGTTGCATACGATTCAAATGGAAAAGACGGTGGATGCAAACGGAAATGTTGTGTTCAACGAAATTCCTGGTACGGAAAAAGTTTGGCCATGCGATTTAGTTTTTATTGCGATTGGCTTTGAAGGTCCTGAGCAGCCTGTCCTAAAGCAATTTGGTGTAGAGACTGTCAACAAAAAAGTCAATGCTCCGTACGGAACATATACGACGAACGTAGAAGGCGTGTTTGCAGCAGGGGACGCCCGCCGAGGTCAAAGCCTAATCGTTTGGGCGATTCATGAAGGCCGGGAAGCCGCAAGAGAAGTGGACCGCTTCTTAATGGGTGTCACGCATTTGCCGTAACTTTTGAACTTTATCAATATAGGGAATGGGAGATGACATCAAGCTGACCGAAGAGTGTTCCATCTTATGAAAGATGATGAGATGGACGCTCGAATGGGGTCAGCTTTTTTGGTGAGTAAAGAAAACAGGACCAAAATTTTCTATAATATGGATAGAAAAAGTTTTCGAGGTGAATAGTATGCGTATCGTAACAGCTGAGGAAATGTATGCCATTGATCGATATACGATCGAGCACATCGGAATAAGCGAAGAATCGTTAATGGAAAACGCCGGACAAGCAGTGGCCAAGGTGTTGTTACATAAACTCTCCCATCATCACCGAATCGCTGTTATTGCTGGAATCGGAAACAATGGGGGCGACGGATTTGTCGTGGCCCGCGTGTTAAAAAGCTTCGGATACATAACCGATTTATGGTTAATTCCACCAAAAGAAAAACTAAAAGGTGCCGCAAAACAAGCGCTAACCATTTATGAACGGTCGGGGTACGAAGTAAATCATTATGTTGGAAATGAGGAACGTTTTCATCAACAATTGTGTTGCTATGATGTCATCATTGACGCAATGCTCGGAATTGGCGTGAAAGGTCCATTGCGTTCGCCTTATAAAGAAATCATAGAGATGATAAACAAACTGGAGACGCCATCCGTATATGCAATCGATATCCCAAGTGGAATCCCGGCAGACGGGGGAGCTGTAGACACTGCCATTCAAGCGGACGTAACGATCACAATTCAGTCACCAAAACTTAGTGCCTACCTATATCCAACAGCCGATTTTTATGGAGAAGTGATCACGGTTGATATCGGAATTCCTCCCATCGCGATCGATAAAAGGGCAGCGTACAGGAAATGTTGGACAGAAAACGATGTGGTGAAAACATTACCAAGAAGGCCACGTTTTTCCCATAAGGGGACGTTTGGGAAAGGAATGGTTATTGGTGGTTCTCGGAACATGAGCGGGGCCATTACGATGACTGCAAAAGCCGCTTTACGGAGCGGTGCTGGATTATTGACGATGGCGATTCCTGATGATATCTCTTCTGTGGCGGCTACGCATGTACCAGAAGTCATGTACTACCCATGTCCATCGGAAAACGGTCACTTCCGTGGAGAGATCGATTTATCGAACTTCGATTTGGATGCTGTAGCCATTGGTCCAGGCATGGGAAGAACAGCAGGAACCAAACAGATTGTAAAAACTGTGCTAGAACAAGAGATTCCAGTCGTCCTCGATGCCGATGCCTTATATTTTTGGAAGGACTATGAGTCTCTTGTTCAACATCGAACGGCCGTTACCGTACTCACGCCTCATCCTGGCGAAATGGCGAGAATGTTGGACATATCAGTAAATGAAGTAGAAAACAATCGGTTCGGAATAGCGAAACGGTTTGCAACTGAATACGGAGTATATCTCGTGTTAAAAGGTCCTTATACGATTATTACAACACCAGAGGGAGAGCAATTCGTGAACACAACCGGTAATCCAGCGCTCGCTAAAGGGGGAAGTGGGGATGTGTTAACCGGGATGATAGTAGCGTTCTTAATGCAGCATCAACATGTGCATGAAGCGATTTGCAATGCGATATATGTGCACGGGAAAGCAGCGGATGAGCTCGTTCAATCTAACCATTCCCCGCTGGATGTCCTCGCATCGGATGTCATTGACGCCATTCCAAAAACTCTTTATGACCTTTATCAAAAGAAACATTCGTGAAATAAGGTGGCCGTCAGTAATAGGTTTACTTGTAGGAGAATAACACAATTATATGGAATTTTATGTTAATATTTTTGTAATGGATATTCAATTATTAGGGTGAGTTTATTAAATAAAGTTAGGGATCATTTGAACTTTATTACCAAAAAGGGAGTAAGAGAATGTTTCCAATAATAGAAACTGAAAGACTGCTATTGAGAGAAATTGTGAAAGAAGATGCTCAAAGTATTTAGGGTTCTGAGAAATTATATGTATCAAAATAGTGTTCCATATGATACATACGTTTACTCTTTGTTAAGAACGGAAATTAATTTCATGTAATCTATAACCAAAGCTAGAAAATATAATGTAACTTAAGGAATCCATCATCGAGTACGTTAACCCAATAAGAAGAAAGAGTAACGCTCGGAAAAAAATTCGAGCGTTTTTCTTTGCGATTTATATTGTTATTGTTGGGTTAAATGTGTTTTTTAACATTTTTCCCTTCCCAAAGTGAACCCGTTAGTCGAATCTCCACCATTTTATTCTTCCTCTTCCATAATCGGTAAAGCCGTGGAATACTTCACTTCACGTAACGAAAGACTCGTTTGAATTCTTGTAATCCCCAGGCTATTCAGCTTACGAATAAAGGCTTCTAAATCGTTTCGGTCTTTGATGGCGACTTTTAATACATAATCATACTCTCCGGTCAAACAGTGACACTCAAGCACTTCTGGCATAGCCGCAAAGGCGTTTTCCAATACTTCGAGTTTTTCTGCTTGATGAATGTTCGTACTAATAAAAATAAAGCATAGTAGGTTAAACCCTAGCTTTTCTTGATTCAAAATAACGACTTGGCGATCGATATACCCTTCGTTTTCTAACCGTTTCACACGTGTATGCGTCGCTGGAGGAGATAAATTCACTTGACGTGCCAGCTCGGCATTACTGATTTGGGCGTTTGTTTGTAACACATGTAAGATTTGTAGATCCACTTCATCTAATCCTTTTCGAACGTGAGAGTTCACCCATAGTCCCTCCTCTTTCGATTATTTCAAAAAATGGTTCATTTTACGTTAGATAATGAAGAAAATTTAATAAATGATAAGATTAACTTTTGATTATTTTAAAGTAATTATATGATACAAAATAATATTTTGTAAGAGTATGAACAGTGTTAATATTATTAATAAATCAGAAGAGGGGAACAGGGGAGAAGAGCATGACCTACGTTTATTATCTGTTATTGCTGGTTACGAGCTTTTTATGGGCAGGGAATTTCGTTGTTTCTAAATTAATAGTCGAACACGCTTCGCCCATGACCTTAACGAGTTTACGATGGATCATTGCCGTCATTTGTTTAATCCCAATCGTTTGGTGGAAGGAAAAGAAAATGATACCACCGAAAGAAGCGTGGTTACCGTTATTTTTCATGGGACTAACAGGGGTTGTTTTATTTAACCTATTTCAATTTTTAGCGGTAAAACATACAACCGCGACGAACGTAGGATTGATTACCACGTTAAATGCGATATCAATAGCTGTTTTTTCATCGTTTTTTTTAAAAGAAAAGATCATGTTTCTTCAAATCAGCGCGATGATGTTTTCCTTTTTTGGGGTTCTCCTTGTGTTGACGAAAGGGAATGTCGATATGCTCGTATCTTTTCAATTCAACAAAGGAGATGTAATCATGTTGGCTGCTGTGGGGGTATGGGGACTTTATTCGGTTTGCAGCAAGTGGGCAACAACGAAGGTCTCACCGCTCTTGGCTACTTTGTACGCGGGAATTTTTGGGCTCATCATACTGATTCCATTGAATGCCCCAACCTTTTCAGTAACAAATGTAAACGGGGAATTTGTAAGTGCGATTTTATACACTGGAGTGGTTTCAACCGTTGTTTGTATGGTGCTCTGGAGCGTTGGTGTCAAACACTTAGGCGCAACAGCTGCAGGCATTTTTATGAACTTTAACCCTGTATTTACTTCGTTTTTAGCCTACATATTTTTGGGGGAACAAATGACCAATGTTCAATTGGTGGGGGCTGTAATCGTCATAATCGGATGTTATTTCTTTTCACAATGGAAAAATAAACAGCTGATCAAAGGAAAAAAGAAGATGTCCTTTCATTTGACGAATCGTCCGAGGAACATAGATGCCAATTTGTGAAAATTTTGCTAAAGTAAATAGGTGAACAATGCTTCTGAAAAGGAGTAGGAGATCCATATGTCGATGAAGCTTGCCATTATTACGGATATCCATGGGAATGCTCCAGCCTTACAAGCCGCTTTGGCAGACATCGAGAGGGAAGGCGTGGATCATCTTTATTGCTTAGGAGACTTAATAGCCATTGGTCCAAATACAAATGAAGTATTAGATATGTTGTTTTCTCGAGGGGATATTGCTTTTGTAAAAGGGAATCATGATGAGGCCGTTTTATCAATCATTCAAGGAAAAGGTCCATTACCAGGACATGAGCACGCCAGGTCGCATCATGAATGGGTAGCATCCCAATTGGATAAAAGCTTTATCCCAAAACTTATGGAACTGCCACAAATGTTAGAAGTCGATGTTTTCGGGAAAAATTTTCTTTTTGTGCATTATCACTTAAAGTCAGATGGTCAAATCAAACGTATTGACCCAGATCCATCTGGTGAAAAACTAGACACCATGTACGACGGCACACCATATGACGTCGTTTGTTTCGGACACCATCATCCTGTTCATCATTTTCAAACGAACAAGCGGCTTTACCTTAATCCAGGTGCCTTAGGGTGTCATCATCAACCATATGCTAGATATGGAATAGTAGAGGTCCACCAAAACCGTCAAGTTACAGTTCAATTAAAAGAAATCCCTTACGACAATACCGACTTTATAGCGGCGCATATAGAATTAACGATATTGACTTTGATAAGGTATCAAATGAGATTTATGAACTATCTAAACAAATAAAATAGAAGGTTATGGTAATCCCCTATACAGGAAGTACATATGATAAAACTTTTGATTTAACAATGACTGAAGATGAAGGTGGACAGTTGAATTTTTAATATAGTGGAGAAGGACTTGGAGTAGCAGTTGGGACAGGTGCTGAATGATAAAATCATTAATTAATACGAACTTAAACAATAGGTGATTTATATGTTAGGAATAAAAAATTATAATCCTAAATTCTATACTGAACCATCTCAAATAATAAATGACCATAAATAAGGTTAGATGGTCTTAAAGGGAAGAAAATAAAGGAAAGTTGGGTTGCTTGGGAACAAAATAAAGATGAGTGCGTTGCAAAGTTGAAAATTTAAAATAGGATTTATGCTATGTAGCTATAGATGACATGTAGTAATATACTTTTAGACTGACCAGCTATCGCTGGCGATACAAGTCAGATACTTTTTAAAGCCTCTAATTTGCGTTTTAAGCCATTTTGACTAAATATATAGTTGGAAATAGGTGTTGTTTAAGAACGTGTCTGAACGGTTCTGTGAGGAGTTTTAACGACGAATGGAATTGAGGAATTTCTCTGAACGACATAATTTTTTATTTTAGGAGGGAACAATATGGAAGTTTTTGCAGAATATTTAGCGCATATTGATAACCCGCAACATCGGTCCAGAACGGAAGAAGTTTTGACTTGGGTAACTAAGAAATTTCCAAACCTGGAACCGCAAATCAAGTGGAACAAACCCACGTTTACCGATCACGGCACATACATCATTATGTTTGCCGCAGCAAAGAATCATTTGAGCATTTTACCCGAAGAAGAGACAATGGTGCATTTTGCCGATGAAATCGCCCAAGCTGGCTACAGCGCTTCTTCACGCTTGTTCCGAATTCAATGGACTGAACCAGTTAATTACGAATTGCTAGAGAAGATAATTGAATTTAATATCAAGGATAAGGCTGAGAATTCGAATTTTTGGCGGAGATAGCATAATATCGAAGGAGGAAGACATGGAAGTTTTTGCAAAATATTTAGCAGGTATCGATAACCCCGACCACCGCGACCGAACAGAGGAAATATTGGCGTGGGTTGCTAATAAATTCCCAAATTTGGAACCGCAAATCAAGTGGAATACGCCAATGTTTACCGATCACGGCACATTTATCATCGGCTTCTCCACAGCGAAGCATCATTTGAGCGTTTCACCCGAAGAAGAGACAATGGTACATTTTGGCGATGAAATCGCCCAAGCTGGCTACAGCGCTACCAAAGGCTTGTTTCGAATTCCGTGGAATGAGCCGGTAAATTACGATTTGCTAGAGAAGATAATTGAATTTAAAATCAAGGATAAGGCTGACTGTTCAACTTTTTGGCGGAAATAGAAAAACTGTGAGGGCTTCTTAGGGCTCCTCAGAGGCTTTAAGGAGTTGATAGCTATGCAAAACTATGCCCCACGCTTTTACATGCCCCAACACTCTTGTTGGGGACGCCCTGATATGGCGAATGTCAAAGTCTGGTGTGCGCCCTTTTTTAATAAGTGTAAATTATTACAGAAGCTAAGAAAATAATTCTCTTACTTATTCCAGAAAATGGCCCTTTAGTGGTAGAGTGAAACTTAATTGTTTTTAGTTAAGCGACCTTTACAAACATATTATCATTATATTCTGAAATTTTCTAAAATTATCCTATATTGACAACAGGGTGATTGATCTGAAGTAAATCACATCCCACACAAAAATAACCACCATTTAACAAATGCTGTAATATTAATAAAAATAAAAAGACCAATTCCTATACGAATTGGTCTGATAATAGATTCGTGTTTTCTCTCGTAAGTGAACCAGTTAAGGAAAATTCCTCAGCTTTCTTCCGTCTCATCTTTTGCAGCAATCGCTTCACCCACATGATATTCGTTTGGATCTAATTCCGTCGGTTGTCCGAGAACAAGTTTCGCTAACTCAGATCCTAAGTAAGGACCTGCTGTAAGTCCAGTCGCACCTAGACCATTCCCGACATAGATGCCCGTAAATCCTGGAAGTGGCCCAAATACTGGTAGAAAACCAGGAGTATATGGACGGAACCCAACTTTTGTTTCGACGTGCGTACAATTTTCTAATCCTGGAGCTACCGTTAACGCTTTATGGATGACCTCATGTAAACCACCAGCCGTTACGCGATAGTCAAAGCCGACGCCATCTTCATGGGTAGCTCCAACTACTACACGGCCACCTCGAAAGGTCAATAAATATTGGTTATTCGGTGGCATCACGACAGGCCAATGGTCCGAATCTTTTTCAGGCCGGTCGAGATGAACAATTTGAGCTCGTTGCGGTGTGACTAAAAACTCGATCCCTAGCGGCAGTAGAATTTCTTTTGACCAAGCACCTGCTGTTACAATGACCGCATCAGCTTCCATCTGTTTTCCGTTCACTTCTACACCAGTGACATGAGTCCCATCATATAGGAGGCCGGCACTTCCTTGAATATAAGTAGCCCCAAATTGTTGAGCGACTTTTACAAGCGAATCGCGAAGGGCGCCTCCATTGACGCGGGCAGCCCCGGTAACGTGAATCGATTGATACTCATCCGCTAAGGCAGGAAATAGCGCTTTTGTTTCGTCTGCTGACAATCTCGTAATTTCGCCTATTTCTGGGGCATCTTTCCGACGTGTGTAGGCTCTTTCTTCAATTTTTTGCAGCTTTTCTTCATCAGTATGAAGACAGAGAACCCCGACTCGTTCATAGCCTGTATCGGTTGCACCGTACGATTGAAGCTCCTCAATGAAGGATGGATAAAATTTGGCTCCGCCTTTTACTAAGCGATACCATTTTTTATTTCGACGTTGCGAAAGCCACGGACAAACAATGCCTGCTGCGGCCTCCGTTGCTTGTCCTTTGTCGTTTCGGTCAATTAAGGTGACCGACGCTCCTTCTTTCACTAAATGATAAGCGGTAGATGCACCTAAAATTCCGCCTCCAACGACGATGAATGACTTCATTGCTATGCACCTTTTCTGTTTAGATTTTTACCATTATAAGCATAACATAGATTATTAAATATCCGAATAGACGAGTTATATTTGAAAAGGTCATTTTAATCGTAGGGATTCACCGTCTGGGAAGAGAGGGAGAGAGGGGGTTGGAGAAGAAAAAAGGTGGTGCATAAATCACTTTTAAGGTACAAATGGTTTCAAATCCTTGATGATGGGTTCTGTTAATTATTTTTTTATATTTATATTCCACAACTGATGTTCTAAAATAAAGATATTAACATTTATTACATAAAATTGTAATTGAGAGGACATGACATGCTACATCATATTGAAATTTATGTGTCCAACCTATCGGAAACAATAAAATTTTGGAATTGGTTGTTAACAGAACTTGGGTATGAGCAATATCAGAAATGGGAATCTGGAATCAGTTGGAAATACAGAAATACTTATATCGTCTTTGTTCAAGTAGAAGAACGTTTTCTGGATATTCCATATCATCGATGCAGAGTAGGTCTTAATCATTTAGCTTTTCATGCAAAATCTAAGAAACAAGTTGATGAAATTACCGAAAAATTACAAGAAAAAGGAATAAATATTCTATACCTTGATAAACACCCTTATGCTGGAGGTGAAAATCATTACGCTGTCTATTTTGAAGACCCAGACAGGATTAAGGTTGAATTAGTAGCACCGTCTGATTAAATTTTTTGACTGTGCTTATAAAAATTAACTTGTCAAAACGATTGCTAATTTATATGCTAGAATGATTGTTATTTTGGTGAGGAAATTATCTTACCTCTGTTCAAAGATTAGGTATTTCCGATAAAAAGTCTAAAACTTTGATTGAATAACGCTTTAGTTACTAATCAGGAAGAAATTTGAATAACATGAAAATTTAAACAATAGTTGTTAAGGAGACTTAAATAAATGGATTATAAAAAAGTATTACAACAATACATAGAAGCAACGAATACTCATGATTTCAATAATGTGAAAAAAGTATTACATGAAAATGCTATTTTTTGGTTTACAGATAAAACATGTACAACGATGCAAGAAATCCAAAAATATTTTGAAAATGCTTGGGACACCATTAAAGAAGAAGTTTATACTGCAAACAATGTACATTGGTTAACCGTTGACGAAAATTCTGCAACTTGTACTTATACATATCATTATGAAGGTTATCATAACGGAGAATTTGTTTCGGGGAGTGGAAGAGCCACTAATGTGTTCATAAAGAACGAAAAAGGAGAATGGAAGTTAATTCATGAACATTTAAGCGGTCTTAAATAAATATTACAGTTAATGCTAATAGATGCGTTAGTGAAACAAGAAACAGTAAAATGGATATTAAAAACGCTCAGAATGAAAATCTGAGCGTTTCAGGCTGCAGACAAAATAGGGTTCAGACCATAGCTCTTTAGTTACGATTTATATCGTTATTTTGTGCTAATTGTATTGACTAATTACCTTGTTATTTGAATTGTTTAAGGAACGAATTATTATTAATAATTAACGTATATCGCTTTTAATGATAGAATACATCTTTAAATCCCGATGCTTCCCTTTCACAAACATCGCTTTACGTAAAATGCCTTCAAATGTCATTCCTACTTTTTCCATTACCCGAGCAGATGCTGTATTTTCAACGAAACATATTGCTTGAATGCGAACAAGATCCATTTCTTCAAAGCCAAATTGTATGAGTTTTTTCGAAGCTTCAGTGGCAATTCCTTTTCCCCAGTATTTATCGGAAATGACGTAGCCGATTTCCGCTTTTTGATGGGCGGGTTGCCACCAAACAAAATCTATCGTTCCGATGAATTCTTTTGTTTCTTTCGATTCAATTCCCCATGGTGCAATCTGTTTATTTTCGTATTGGCTTAAAACGAAATCGATGTATTGTTTCGTATCCGCAAGGGAGCGATGCGTATCCCAAGTCACATACTTCGTCACTTCATCGTTTGAGGCATACGAAAACATAGCCTCCACATCGTCTAACGTAATTTTGCGTAAAAGTAGACGTTCCGTTTCTAAAGTAGGAAGATTTCCATAAATTTTTTCGATGTCCATGTTCAACCTCCTTATTGTTAATTACTACTATTATAAACAAATTTTTCAAAATTGAAAGATTACTATGAAAGTATGAGACTAATCGGTTCTTTTACTTGCCACCATGAAAAAGTCCGATAAAGATTAGCCAAAATATGACGTGAGCTCCAAAAAGACTTCATTCTTTATCTCCTATCAAACAAGTAATATAATAGAAGTAGCGAATCGTTAGCTGGAAAAAGAGAAATAAACCCGTGGCACGACTATGTGTTGCGGGATCTTTTTTGTACAATTTCTGAAAGTTGAGGGAATACATGTGTGGCAGTTACTGCTTTCGTTGTTTGAACGACTAGCGATAATCGTAATGATCGCCTTTTTGCTTACGAGACTTCCGTATTTTCGAAAGCTGATTTTCCAACAGGAGTTAAATAGTATACAACGATTTCTATTTATGATTATTTTTGGTCTGTTCGGAATTATTGGGACCTACACGGGATTAACGATTCACGCAGAAACGGCGGAGTTTTCTAAAGGAGCTGGATTTTTACAAGAAGAAGAAGCGATTGCTAATTCTCGCGTCATTGGTGTTGTTATTGCGGGTCTTTTAGGTGGTTGGCGTGTAGGATTAGGTGCTGGAATCATTGCTGGGGGACACCGCTTGTTTCTCGGTGGATTTACCGCAGTTGCATGTGGAGTATCAACGATGATTGCAGGTTTGTTGGCCGGAATTGTAACCAAGAGAAGGCAAAAACCATTTGCGTTATCATCTTCTTCCGCTCTCTATATTGGTATGAGTGCCGAAGGATTACAAATGCTCGTTATCTTATTAACCGCTAAACCGTTCGAACAGGCATGGGCCTTGGTTGAGAAAATCGGTATTCCAATGATAATCGCCAACGGGATTGGATGCGCTATTTTCATCCTTGTCATTCGAAGTGTGTTACAAGAAGAAGAAAAAGTGGGGGCGTTGCATGCCGAAAAAGCGATGCGTTTAGCGGAAGCAACCGTCAGTCACTTGCGAAATGGATTAAATCCTGCATCAGCGAAAGCTATTTGTGAACTATTTATCAGAGAAGTGCCATCCGTAGCTGTGGCCGTGACCGATCGTGAGCGAATTTTGGCTCATGTCGGTGCAGGGGCTGATCATCATTTTACTGACCAGCCGATTCAAACCGATACAACCCGGATCGTCATAGACACAGGGGAGATGCTTGTCGTACGTGAACGCGTCGTTTGTCACCACGAACATTGTCCGTTACAAAAAGCTATAATTGCTCCGTTAAAAAGGAAAGACGAAACCGTCGGAACGTTAAAGTTTTATTTTCAATCGGAAGCAGATTTATCATCGGTTGCTTTTGAATTTGTGAAAGGATTGTCATCGTTATTAAGTTTACAGTTGGAAATTGCGGAGGCCGAAAAGTACTACCAATTAATGAAAGATGCAGAAATTAAAGCGTTGCACGCCCAAGTTCAGCCGCATTTTTTATTTAATGCCTTAAATACGATTGTGTCTTGTATTCGAATCGATCCGAATCAAGCACGTCAACTGCTCCTTTCATTGGCCCAATATTTTCGCAAAAATTTAGGCAGCTCGACGGAATTGTTATCTACATTAGATGAAGAGCTAAAGCATGTAAAAGCCTATTTAACAATCGTTCAAGCTCGTTTCCAAGACAAGCTGCAAGTTGAATATGAGATTGAGGAAGGTTTTGAACAATTAGCTTTACCGACATTGACGCTGCAACCACTTGTGGAAAATGCGGTAAATCACGGGTTAAAACCAATGAAAAAAGGGAGCCGAATAAAAGTAAAGGTTCAATCGGTTGGAAGTCACGTTCACATTTCGGTCTCAGATAACGGAAAAGGGATGGATGACAGAACTGTGGCCACATTACTAAAACAACCCGTATCATCAGCGAAAGGGGCAGGAATTGGACTTTATAATGTCAATGAACGATTGAAATTATTGCTAGGGGAAAATGTCCAAATGTCCATTGTATCTGAGCTTGAAAAAGGGACGACAGTGATAATACGAATTCCAAACAGTGTGGTAAAAGGAGAGTAGACACCATTGAAGATTCGCGTATTAGTTGTCGATGATGAGCCATTAAGCCGTGCAGAGTTAATTCATCTGTTAAACCATCATTCTCAAATCGAGGTAATCGGAGAAGCGGATTGTGGTGAGGCGGTTTTTGAAAAAGTGTTTCAGCTTCAGCCAGATGTCGTTTTTTTAGATATCGAAATGGCCGAGTTGTCCGGGTTAGATGTGGCAAAAATGCTTCAACAAATGAAAAACCCTCCATATATTGTATTTGCGACAGCGTATCCGAATTATGCAGTGGAAGCCTTTCGATATGAGGCCATCGATTATTTATTAAAACCGTTTAATGAAGAACAAGTGCAGGAATCCGTTATACGCCTAATACGAAATCTTTCAGAAAAACGAGAGAATCATCCCGATCTATCATCTCGAAAACTAGCGATCGAAGTAGAAGACGGGATTGTCTATGTGTTACCGAGAGATATTTTGTATTGCTGCCGGGAAGAACGAGATACTTTAATTGTGACAACGGATAAAACATTCCAAACAAAAGTTTCATTAAAAGAGCTTGAACAAAAATTAAAAGGAAGCCCTTTTTTTCGAACACACAAAAGTTATCTCGTCAATATAGAGAAAGTAGAACAATTGATTCCGTGGTTCAATGGAGCATACCACGTGACATTAACGGGTTGTCATGAAAATATTCCGGTGAGCCGTAATTATGTAAAAGCATTGCGGGAGGTTTTAGAATTGTGAACAATTTGTGACATTTGATGCATGGATATGAGCATCTTATTCACATATATGAACATCATGCGCAAAATCCCCCCGAATTTTCATTCAATTCTTATAAACTATCACTAGAATGAAAGCGGATACAAAAACAAAGGGGGAAAAGTGGATGATTACGTTTATTGTCTCCATTGTGCTTTTAATCATCGGCTATTTTACTTATGGGAAATATGTCGAAAAAGTATTTGGTGTAAAAGCAGAACGGAAAACACCAGCTTACACGATGCAAGATGGTGTGGATTACTTGCCGATGGGAACTAAACGAAATTCGATGATTCAATTGTTAAATATCGCCGGAGTTGGGCCTATTTTTGGACCGATTTTAGGTGCCTTATACGGTCCAGTGGCGTTTTTATGGATTGTTTTTGGGGCAATTTTTGCCGGAGCCGTGCATGACTATTTAACAGGGATGATTTCTATTCGAAACCGTGGAGCCCATGTTCCTGAATTAGCAGGAAAATTTTTAGGAAAAGCAATGAAACATGTGGTGAATGCGTTTACTGTATTGTTACTTTTACTAGTTGGAACGGTGTTTGTTCAAGCACCAGCAGCACTCATTCATAATTTAGCAGAACAAAAAGTAGCCTTATCTATCATTCTAGGAGCTATTTTCGTCTACTACATTGTCGCGACATTATTACCGATCGATAAAGTCATTGGTCGTGTGTATCCGTTATTTGGAGTCCTTTTACTTATTAGTGCGATTGGTATTGGCGGTGGATTAATTGTCACTGGAGCACCGATTCCAGAAATAAGCTTGACCAACATGCATCCAGATAACGTACCGATTTTCCCGCTATTATTTTTAACCATTTCGTGCGGGGCACTCTCTGGTTTCCATGCAACCCAATCACCAATTATCTCTCGTACAACGCAAAACGAGCAAAATGGTCGTAAAATTTTCTACGGCATGATGATCGCCGAAGGAATCATTGCGATGATTTGGGCAGCCGCAGCAATGAGCTTGTTCAGCGGAAATGAATTAAATGAAATTATTCAAGCAGGTGGTCCGGCGGCCGTCGTTAATGAAGTAGCAGTACGTATGCTTGGAGCCATCGGAGGTACGCTGGCAGTGATTGGTGTCATCATATTACCAATTACATCAGGAGATACCGCTTTTCGCAGCTGCCGGATGATTATTGCCGATTATTTTAAAGTGGCTCAGAAGAAAATTACCAACCGTCTATGGATTGCTTTACCGTTATTTGTCATGTCTTATGCGTTAACGAAAATGGATTTTACGATTTTATGGCGCTATTTCTCTTGGGCCAACCAATCCACAGCGGTAATCGCTCTTTGGATCGGTGCGATGTATCTCATTTTATCGAAGAAAAACTATTTCATTGCCATGATTCCAGCCATTTTCATGACGATGGCGACAACAACGTATATTTTAAATGCAAAAATCGGTTTTAATCTTCCGCTAAATGTATCATATGTCATTGCAGCCATCTTTACGATTGGGATCATCGGTGCGTTTTATAAAGCAGCACGTAATAAACGAAATGAGCTTGCCTCTGTGGATGATGATTTCGAAAAGGCGGCATAAAGATGGGCTGTTGTAACAACCATTACCGAAAAGCTGTCGAAGCGGAAGAATGCCGAATCAATGAAAAAGGAAAAGATCAAATACCAATGTTATTAAAAATCCTCATGGGATTCGTTATCCTGATTGCTTTGTGGGTCTCCTTATCATAAGGAGGCCTTTTTTTAGGTAAAATTTTAATTTTCAGTCTTGGAAAGTTTTACTAGATGGAAATATTCATTGATTGTAAAGTAGTAGATAGAAAATAATGGATGGAGTAGGTGAACCGTTAATGAAAGATCAATTATTCATTCGAGAAGCAAACGTAGAAGATGCCGAGCCATTAACCAACCTCATTTTACAAGTCGAACGGGAAAGTGAGTTTATGTTGTTTGAAGCGGATGAACGAAAAATAACAGCTGAGCAGCAAAGAAACCGGATTGAACAAATGAAAGAACAAAACAATTCGACGATGTTGGTTGCTGAAGTAAAAGGAAAACTAGTCGGCTATTTATTTGCAATTGGTGGAAGGGCCAGAAGAAATCAGCATACTGCTTATTTAGTCATTGGTATTTTACAAGAATATCGCGGGAAAGGAATCGGGACTCAATTGTTCACTACGCTAGAAAGATGGGCCAAAGAACAACGTCTCCATCGATTAGAACTTACCGTCGTTGCAACTAATGAAACCGCCATCGCCCTTTATAAAAAAATGGGGTTTCAAATCGAAGGGACGAAAAAGGATTCGTTACTGATAAACGGTGAGTTCGTTGATGAATATTATATGGCGAAATTATTATCGTGAAGATAGTGGAAGAAGACTTGTTTTTTTAAGGGAGGGGAATATATTTGCTACTAAATTAATGATGCTATTACTTATTGTTTTACTAATGGCTTGTAGTAAACAACTAGAAAGTGGAAAATTAATTCATGAGGAGCAAACAGCCCCAAGTAGTCAACGGGTAGGAGGAAGTACAGTAGATTTGGATTGAATCAAGTAAATGGAGATTACTATCATACAGAACCAGATATTTATCCCATTGTTAATGATTTTTATAAAAACCATGATGTTGAGGAGGAGTAATATTTCAAAAATCCTTATTAAGCAAAAGGGGGCTTGAGTTTAAGAAAGGAAGGCTGTTGCGACATCCATTTTCTTATTCAAGTAACGGAGCAGGATTGTTCAATTACGCATAACTATATAACTAAAGAGTGCAAACTGCTACATTTCCTTAATAGAATGCATAAATTGTATGAAGGAACTGTTCCTGGAATATAGAGAGTAATAAATTAAAAGTGATTACGACGATTATAGGGAGGCGTTGAAAATCGAAAAAGATGAAAAATATTTAAGAGCGAAAAAAAGAGTGGAAAATCTAAAAGCATTTTATATTCATTTAATTGTTTATATTTTAGTAAATGCCATGTTATTGGTTATGAACCTAATTTCTGATACAGGTAATTGGTGGTTCCTATACCCACTTACAGGCTGGGGAATTGGATTGATCGTACACGGCGTATCAACATTCACATTTGGTATATTCGGAGCAGAGTGGGAAGAAAGAAAGATAAAAAAATATATGGATAAAGATAGGTAGAAATGTTGGTAAAATACCATCTACGAGCATATCTTCAAATTGGAGCCAGTATTGGCTTCTTTTCTTTGTTAACTTAAGGGGACTTGAGTTTAAGAAAGTGAGGCTGTTGATCGACAGCCTTTTTCTTTTTAAAGTAACAGAGCAGGTTAGTTTTAATAAGCATATATGTTAAACTAAGGAAAAATATAAAAATCTAAGCTATATAACTGATTAGCAACCAGTCGTGGTTATTTTGATTATTGAAATGGACGGTTTTTTCCATCAAGTTCTGCTTACGGGTAAAAAATGTTCTAAACAACAATTAAAACAAAAGTATCTTCAAGCAAAAGAATTAACTTTTGAGAAAAATGACCTTCCTGATGTGTTTTGCAGGCTTCAAAATTTTGAACAAATTCCTTATGACAACGAGATAAAGGTTGATTTTGTTATAGATACTGATACAGATAGGATTTATTCACCATCTTATTAAGCAAACGGGGACATCAACTGTTCCTTTTTCTTTTGATAAAATATTAACATTATGGTTTTACAGAGCCTTGTTTTTAACAAGAATTTAAAAAACGTATTTTACTGATTTAAATGTTTAAAAACATGGATTGCCTGAAAAAAAGTCTCGTTATAATCCCCATGATCTTCAATGGACCAACACGTTGCAAGAACCGTATGGGCAAATCCCCATAATAAAATTCTTTTTTTGTCTAAATTCAGTTCTTGGACCAAAATGTCAATCCGTCTCTCTATAACTGTTGTCAAATGGTCACTAGGTAGTTTATTAAGTATAAATTGAATTACATCGTATTCTCTGTCTCCGATTAACCCTTTCGGATCAATCGCTATCCAAGATTTGTGGCGATCCTGCAAAATGTTGTAATGATGCAAATCCCCATGAAGTAAAAAAGGTTGATTGCCCAATTCATTCAAAGAATGAAATGTCTCAACCGCTTCTTGAAGCCATTCACCCGTTATAGGACCGATTCCTTGAGGGTGCTTCTTTAGAATCTGGATTAGTTGCTTTTCTCTATGTACCATGGTTGGAAGGTTCGAATATTTTGGCGCAGGGATCCATAACTTTTTCATCACTTGGGAAGCAAAAGTCGTTGCTTCCTCATCATTTTCTAATGAAGCTAGATTCGTACCAGGACGTATCCGTTCAAGAATCAAGATCCCTTTTTCTTTATCAACATCCAACATTTGAACCATTCCATTACCTTTAAATAATTGAAGCGCTTTGACTTCAGTAAGAAACTCCTCTCCAGGTACGGCAAGCTTAATGACCATTTGCGTCCCGTCTTTTCGTATGGCAGGAGCAACAAAATTATACGATAACTCAAAAGGGTCCAAAATTCTCAATTGCCAACGCTGCTCACATTCATGAATGAGCGATTGAAAATCTCTTAACCATTTTTCGCCTTTTTCTTTATGAACATTGATGATGTTTTTTATGAATACTTTTGGTAATCTGATCATACCTATTCCCCTTCGTAAATAACTGCTTTATATAGTTCTTCCTTTGATTATTCAAATCCTCTATGTTCAAAAAATAGGGGAAGGAAGAATGAGGTTGTTTTTCTATAATTGCAATCGTTTCAACAATTGTTTTAATTGTTATGGTCACATCACGAAAACCATTACAATGAATCATTACCGACTTTACAGCAACACTCTCTATTAGCTAGACGATTAAGAAAATAAATTCCCTACAGGAAAAGTTCTGTAGGGGAAACTTGTTTTTTGTGTAGTCTGATGTACATATCACCATGTATCCTTATTTCTTATATACGGTATATTTGGTTGGGGGCTAACACTTGGTTTTAGGTCTGTATCTTTAATAAAAGACTTCATTCAACTCCCATGATTCTACAGTGGCGTAAGCTGTTTGTGGATCGAATCCTCTCCCCATTAGATAAGCTATAGCGGCTACTTCTTGTAAAGCATGTGCATACGAGGTCATCTGTGCTTCTCTTAAACCATATTGAACTAAAGGAGACACCATATTCAATGTTCGGTCTTTTAGCTGAGGATACATCGGTTGTTTGATTTGTTGATGGGCCATGATCTCCGAATACGGATATTGCGGAAATGTTCCCATTTGCTGAGATGGATAAGAAGGCATCTGATAATGAGTTGGATATTGATTCATATTTTATCTTCCTTTCTTTTTTAAAAACACTGTAATCATTAAACACTCAATCTTATCCTATGTTCCGCGATTGTCCACTGTGTACTAGTTTAATGCCTATTTTTAGGAGACGTTTGGTGTTCTTCGATATTACTCGACCAAGTGAACTGAATATCAAGGATATAACGACACTAAAAAAGAAATTTTAGACATCACGGAACTAAAAAATTGTGAGGTGTGAATATACGGAAGGGTGTTATTTTTGTAGAAAAAAGAAAATCCCCTACCTGAATTCAGTAGGGGATTCGTTGATTTTATATAGTGTCATTTGATTACTGTAGTTTTTTCAACGGTTTGGTCGCTGGACCTTCGACAACTTCTCCGTCAATGGAAAAGCGTGATCCGTGACAAGGGCAATCCCATGTTCGTTCGCCACAATTCCATTCAACTTCACAGCCCATATGCGTACATGTTGTGTCAACAAGGTGAAGCTTTCCTTTTTGGTCTTTATAGGCACCGGCTCTTTTTCCATTGACTGAAACGACAGCACCTTCATCTGGGACTAAGTCCTCTGGTTTTCGAAGGGCGTATTCTAATTTTCCTTCCAGCATATGTTTGGCAACGTCGACATTAATCGATAGAAACTGTTTGACGCTTGGGTCAGCATGAAATCTTGATGGAGTATACAGGTTTTCGTAACGATTCCTTTTTTCGAGTACTAAATCTGATAGAAGTAAAGCTGCTGCTGTTCCGTTCGTCATTCCCCATTTTCGGTACCCAGTTGCGATCAATACATTAGGAGTACTTTGTTTCAACGGGCCGACATACGGTACTTTATCTAACGTGGTTAAGTCTTGTGCTGACCAACGGAATGGAATCTTCTCTATACCGAAAACATGGTCCCCAAATGCTTGCAAGGCTTCATAATGATTGATCATTGGTTCCCCTTGACCCACTTTATGATTGTCTCCAGCAATGAGCACGTATTTTTCTCCGTTGATTGTGGCAGAACGAAGTGAACGTACTGGATCATCCGCACTAATGTACATCCCGCCAGGAAATGGGGTTTTGGTTTTGGCAGCAATGATGTACGACCTTTCCGCATACATTCGGGAAAAATAAAAAGAGCGGTCGTAATAAGGAAAGTGTGAGCAAATAACGACTTTTTGACATGAAATTTTATGACCGTCTCGGGTGATAATCGTTGGTTGTGTGCTTATTTTTAAATCGATAGCGGGTGTATCCTCGTATATAACTCCACCATTTTCGGTAATGAATTGAACGAAATGGTTTAAAAATCGAAGGGGATGAAAATTTGCCTGATTTTTCATGATAACGGCTGCTTTAGCCGCAACAGGTATAGGAATGGTATCAACAGACTGACCAGGAATTTGTAATTTTAAGTAGGCGTCATATTCATCCGAAATTTTTGGGACATTTTTTTCAGAAAATGCATACACATAGGCATCCTCTTCTTGCCAGTCACAATTGATGTTCTGTTCGAAAATAGTATTTTTTATCCACTGCATGGCATCGATGTTGGCTTCATAATATAGTTTTGCTTTTTCTTCCCCAAAGTGTTGAATTAACTCGTGATAGATAAGTCCGTGCTGGGCAGTGACTTTAGCGGTTGTGTGACCAGTGGTTCCATTGAACAGTCGATCGGCCTCCATTAACGTCACCCGAACTCCAGCTTTTGTGAGCAAATACGCTGTCGTCACACCGGAAATTCCACCACCGACAATCGCGACATCCGTAACGATATCCTTCGTTAATTTTTCAAACGCGGGCAATTGGACGGAATCTAACCAATATGGTTTTGGATCCATTGGTAATTCATTTTGTTGTGTATTTGTTTCATTCATTGTTTAATTCCCCCTAAAAATGTCTAGATGTTCATAATTTACCCAATATTTGGGGATACATGAGTAGGGGGATGATCATTATATCAATTATTTTTTTGACATTTTGATAATAATTGGCATACAATATATTTAGAAATTTATCTAAAAATCTAACTGATGATCAAAAAATTTTTTCATTAACAATTAGAAAAATGTCTAAATATCTAATAATGAAAGGGGGATGCATCCTTGTCCTTCAATGAAGCATTTAAAGCGATAGCCGATCCGACACGGCGAAAAATTTTATCCTTACTGAAAAAAGGAGATTTAACTGCAGGAGAAATTTCTTCCCATTTCGATATGCAAAAACCGAGTGTATCGCATCATTTAAAAATTTTAAAACAAGCTGATTTAGTTCAAGACGAGCGTAAAGGACAACATATTTATTACTCATTAAACACGACCGTATTTCAAGATTTGTTGAGTTGGTTTTACGATATTTTAGAAAAGGAAGGGAAGGAAACATGAAATCCAGTCGTTTGCTTATCGGTTTGGTCATTTTGGCTTATGTCATTAGTTTGGTGGCCATCCCATTTTTACCGGATCAAGTAGCGGTTCATTGGAATGCAGCAGGGGAAGTGGACGGTTATAGTAATAAATGGATTGGCGCATTCTTTGGACCTATCGTGTTAACTTTTTTACTTTTGTTGTTGACATTATTACCTAAAGTGGATCCGAAAAAAGCGAACTATGAAAAATTTAAAGGTAGTTACCTCGTGATGATGAATGCCTTGGTGTTATTATTCTTTTTTATTCATGTTGGCACCCTTGCCTATAATTTAGGCTATCCAACAGATATTTCGTTGATTGTCCCAGTTGGAATTGGCATTTTATTTATCATTCTAGGAAACTATATGCCAAAATTCAAACATAATTATTTTGTTGGTATCCGAACCCCATGGACGTTAGCGAATGAAACCGTGTGGAATAAAACTCATCGTATTGGTGGAAAAGTTTTTGTCATCATTGGGTTGATGAGCATATTGACGATCTTTTTAGAAGGCAGTTGGAGATTTGTCATATTTATCTCTGTTACCCTATTAGGTACCGTTTATGTTTTTGTGAAATCATACATTTATTTTAAAGAAGAACAGAATAAGTAGGAGAAAAGACCAACCTCCATTGATAGAGGCTGGTCTAATTTTTGTAAGTGAATCAAATAATTAGAAAAAAGTGAAATTAGTCCCACTTCCTTATTTCCATATATTCATTCAATGCTATAATAAGGTAAGATACATATTTTAGTAGAAGGTAGGGAGAGAGATGACGTTACGGAGCTATATCATTCGCACATTGTTAGTTGTAGTTCCTGGGACGTTTTTACTTGGGTTCGGTGTGTCTATGTTTATTGGCCTAACAGGTACTGATTTCTGGGTGACGACAGGGAGCTTAGTTATTTGCGGAATGCTCCTTGGTATTTTATCCGCTACATTAAATTACCGGCGGTTTGTGGTGCCCATTGCCGTGTTGAATAAGCATTTACAGGCGATTAAAGATGGGGATTTATCTACAAGAGTCAATGCCAATGAAGTAGGTGAACTTAAGTCTTTTGCGGTAAATATTAACGAAATGTTAGAAACATGGGGAATGTTAATTCAAAAGGTGAAACAACATTCAAAACAAATCGTTTCCTTTTCTGACCAGTTAACGAACATCGCCGAACAGACGACAAAAGCGACGGAGCAAATTTCTTCGTCCATGGAAGATATTGCGGCAGGTTCCGAACAACAAGTAAAATCAGTTCAAGAAACTTCGACGTCCATGAATGAAATATCTAAAGGATTATCCCTCGTTTCCACAAAAACTCAACAAGTTGCTGATGCCGCTGGAGGAACGTTTGCCAAAGCGAATGCAGGTTCAGAAGTTATTAGCAAAATGGAAGAGCAAATGCGGTTTATCCATCAACATGTTGAATCGCTTGGACACGTTGTAAAAGGATTAGGGGAACGATCGAAAGAAATTGGTCAAATTACCGAAGTGATTTCTACAATTGCTTCACAAACGAATTTGTTAGCCTTAAATGCCGCTATTGAAGCAGCAAGGGCGGGAGAGCACGGTAAAGGTTTTGCTGTTGTAGCCGATGAAGTACGGAAATTAGCAGAACAATCCGCAGATTCTGCACAGCAAATTTCTCAATTAATCCATCATATTCAAAAGGAAACTAACGAAGCGATGGTATCGATGCAAACAGTTGTGGATGAAGTTTCCAAAGGACTTGAAGATGTAAACTTAGCTGGAGATTCCTTTGAGCAAATTCGCCAGTCGGTGGATGAAGTATCTGGACAAATTGCCGAAGTATCACAAGCCGTTCAGCAAATGACGCTCGGAGCACAGCGTATTGCAATGTCCATTGATCAAATGGCGGCCATTGTGAAGGAATCTTCAGAACAATCGTTAAATATATCCGCGTCAACAGAAGAACAAATGGCTTCTATGGAAGAAATGACCTCCTCTGCAGAAGCGTTAAATCAAATGGCAGAGGAAATGCAGCAATTATTAAATCGATTTAAAGGAGTGTAAAAAGATCCCTTATTTATATACATAATTAACGAAAAATTGGGCTTATGCCCAATTTTTTATTTAAATCCGATGGGGAAAACCTTTTTTAATTTGGTCTGTGGAATTTTTCTTCAAATTCTTTTGGGAGACTTATAAAACAGCCAAACTTACACCCATTCAACGATGAGGGATAACTGACATAGTGTTTCACCTAAAAAATAATTTACCTAAATTAGTTCGCTTATATTGAGCGAACTTTTTTTTGGAAAGGTAAATTGTGAATTTATGTTAATATTCGAATATAGATATTAAAAATGTGTAAGTTTATTAAGAAGATTTTAGTGGAACTTTTTATGAAAAACTCTCGTCTAGTTGAATAAAGGGGGTTTCAATGTGAAAGTTCAATGGTTATTCTACGGTTTATTTGCATTAGTTTTATTTACGAGTACAGGTTGCTCTTATGAAGGAAAAAAAAACGAAGTAACAATTGACCGTATTGATGCCGAAGAAATCTTAAAATTGGACCCAGATGCAGATATTTTTCAGTATGATGGAGTGATTTACAAAACGAATATTGACTGGGTACAAGAATTATCTTTAACAAAAGATGTTCAAATCGGTGAAATAAAATCAAGAATTGATGCTAATACAGATTTTAAAGATGGAATGTCAAATAAACTTCCTGTTGGTGCAAAGATTTTCTCAACCAAAGAAAGAGGAGATATTTTAATCGTTGAATTCGAAGGAAAAATATTGAAATACCTTGCAATCGTTGAAGGGTAATACAATTCGTTATTAAAAATGAAAAGAAGATTACAAACGGATTAGTTCAATAATAGTAGCAATGGTAAAAAACGCTTGGAGGTATATCCAATCGTTTTTATTTGTTATAAATCAACTGTTAAACTAAAGGAATGCGTTAGTTTAACGAGACAACAAAGAAGGGCCAAAACTGGTCCTTTTTCTTTTAATGAAATTCAAGATTAGGTTTAACGGAGCCATTTAATAAAGCACTGAATTTTGCTCCCTGATTGCTTTATTAGAATAGCAATAAAAAATATTAGAAAAATATTAAAATTTAGTATTGAAATTATTTTGGGAAACTATTACAATATATCTAAAAATTTAGAAAACTTCCAGGGGGTCTAGAAGATGGCAACATTTGTTTCGGCAGTTTTTCTATTAGTACTTGGTTATTTTGTCTATGCAAAGGTGGTTGAGCGCATTTTCGGAGTAAATGATGAAAATGTTACACCGGCGTATTCTAAAACAGATGGGCTTGATTATACACCGATGAGTTGGTGGAAGGGAACGCTTATTCAATTGTTAAATATTGCTGGACTTGGTCCGATTTTTGGAGCGATTATGGGGGCGCTTTATGGTCCAGTAGCATTTATTTGGATTGTCATCGGTTCCATTTTTGCAGGTGCGGTACACGATTATTTTTCAGGAATGCTGTCGTTAAGACACGGAGGAGAACAATATCCTTCATTAGTTGGACGTTATTTAGGAAAAAGTATTAAAGCTATTATAAATGTTTTATCAATCATACTAATGATTTTAGTGGCAGCAGCTTTTACAGCTGGACCAGCACAATTAATTGCAAAAGTAACTCCTTTAAGCTATCAAGTAGCTATCGTCATCATATTTGCTTATTTTATTCTAGCGGCATTGTTGCCCGTCAATAAATTAATCGGAAAAATTTATCCGTTATTTGGGGCTGTCTTATTATTTATGGCCGTCGTAATTGGCGTTGGACTATTCTTTATGGACCATCCGATTCCGAATGTGACGTTAGAAAATTTACATCCAAACCAATTACCGATTTGGCCGTTACTAATGATCACTATTTCATGTGGGGCTGTTTCCGGTTTTCATTGCACCCAAAGTCCAATTATTGCCCGGACGATGAAAAAAGAAAGCGATGGCCGCAAAATCTTTTACGGGGCTATGATATTAGAAGGAATCATTGCCCTCATTTGGGCAGCGGCTGGGATGACATTTTTTGGAGGAACCGATGGATTGGGAATCGCATTAGCGGAAGGAGGACCAGCTGCAGTCGTTGATGAAATTAGTAAATCACTATTAGGAACATTAGGTGGAATTTTAGCGATTTTAGGGGTTATTATCTTACCGATTACAACAGGTGATACTGCCTTACGGTCATCGCGAATGATGATTGTAGACATCGTAAAGCAATTTGGTGTCAAAGTCGATTCTTATAAGAAAACCGTATTATTAACCATACCAGTCATTGTTAGTACGTTTGCCCTTACGCAAATGGACTATACATTTTTATGGCGCTATGTCGGCTGGACGAACCAAGTAGTCGCCACCGTCATGCTATGGACAGCGGCGATGTACTTATTACAAAATGGGAAGTTTCATTGGATCTGTAGTGTTCCAGCAATGTTTATGACAAGTGTTGTATGCACGTATATTTTTTACGCACCAGAAGGATTCCATCTAGCATTTCAACCATCCATGATTTTCGGACTCACCTTGACCTTAGCGGTTATTGGTTGGTTTATGGTACAAGTAAGAAAATCTAGAGTATCTGATTATCAACCATTAGAAAAAAGTGCGTCGTAAGCTGCCCTTATGGGTGGCTTTTTTTATAAACGCTATGTTAAACGACTCTGTTGATATTCGCTAAGTGCGAATGTTGGTAAATATCTAAAAAAATGGGAGTTGCTTTGGATGGCGTTAAAGGAAATTATTGAAGAAATTAGAAAGCTAAGTACAGCGGACCAATATCGCTTGAAAGAGTTTTTTGTTAATTCTTTGGCTTCCTACTCTGCAAGTGAGCCTGTGTTCAAAGAGGTATCTGAACGTAAGCATAAAAATGGCTATACTTGCACTCATTGCCATTCAAAAAACGCCGTTCGCTTCGGAAAATATGAAGTTAAAGTGGGAACTAAAACACTAAAACGCCAACGTTATCGCTGTAAGGATTGTGGAAAAACGTTTACAGATGTGACGAATACACCGCTTTATCGTACTCACTTGCCTGATAAGTGGATAGAATTCATTCAGTGTATGATTGAAGGATATTCTTTACGAAAATCCTCAGAGCTACTTGGTGTTCACTATGTAACACTTTTCTATTGGAGACATAAGGTCTTACCTGCTATTAAAAAAATGGATTTTGATAAGTTTCAATGTATTGTAGAAATGGATGAAACATATTTTTTGTACTCAGAAAAAAGCAAACGCAAAATCGAAGGTCGAAAAGCCAGAAAACGTGGTGGTGCATCTAAAAAACGTGGTATCAGTAATGAACAAGTCTGTGTCCTTGTGGCAAGAGACCGACAAAAAACAACTTACTCAAAAGTAGTAGGTCAAGGTCGTATTGTGAAAACAAGATTGGATAAAGCTATTGGTTCTAAATTATCAGCATCAAATGTGCTTTGTACGGATGCTTGGAGATCTTTTATGACGTAAGCAAATGAAAAAGGTCTTGAGCATTATAGGTTTAAATCTGACGGCAAAGAGCGTGTTAAAGGTGTTTATCATATTCAAAATGTTAATAGTTATTACAGTCGTCTAAAAGGCTGGATAAATCGATTTAATGGCGTTGCTACAAAATACCTCGACCATTATTTGTGTTGGTTTCAATTCCTTGATAACATCCAAAACACCGCAATAATGATGCGACGGTTAGTAAAATGCTAGTTGAAAGCTGTTTGTTCTCAACAGATGTCACATATGATAAACTTAGGTTATCAGAATTTTCCGAAATAAGTTAAACCTTGTGTGGAAGAAAAGAAGGAGAGGTGGAGTATGTATAGATCCGAAGAAAGAAACGCTTATTTTGTTAAAACTATTGAGGAATTAGAGTCTTCTCATTTGGTTGAAGGTATTATTCAGTTAGGCTCTGGAGTGGTTGGGTATAAAGATGAACATTCTGATATTGATTTAATGATTGCTACTTCTAGAGTAGAGGATGCAGAAAAAACAAAAAATCTTGTTCATCAAATCCTCGGTAGCTTCAATCCAATCTACATCAAGGAAAAACAATTTAGTAAAGACATATTTCTTGTTATTGCTATCTTGGAGAATATATTGGAATTTAATATTTCCATTGTTCCAAGAGAGTTATTATCGGTTAAATCGCCTTTATGGAAAGTTGTTGTCGATAAAACTGGTCTAGTAACTGAGAAAATGAATACTGAAAATGAACGCTTTATAAACAAACCTGTAAAATATAATGTGAATATTGATGTTGTATTTGAGTTTGTTTATTGTGCTTTGGCATTGGAAAAAGAGTTGAGACGAAACAACTTAATCTATGCATTAAAGATGCTTGAGAATATGAGAGAATATACCTTAATTGTACAAGTGTTGAACGAGGACAAAAAACTTCATCAGTTTAAAGCTTATGAAACATTAAATCCAACCTTTATAAATGCATACCTTTCAACATATCCAGAAAAAATTAGTATCGAAAATCTGGATGCTTCTGCTAAGAAATTAAAAGAACTATTTGCTGATACTTTGAAGCAAAGTTCTATTTTCTCTATGGATAATGCTTTACAACAGCTTCTGGAAAAGTCCTTTGTTTAACTAAAGGGGATTTTAGTTGAATAAGATAGGGAACCTCAACGAGACAAGGTCCCTTCTATTTTTTTAAAAATCAACAATATTATTTAACATAGCTTTTATAAAAGAAGTTGGTTGAGACTGTAAGGATCGAATCAACTATGTTAGTAAAATAAAAATGTAAACACTTTCGTGATTGATGACACAGATATCAAACGTTTAACATGTTCACCTAGAAGCCTCCCACCTCTAGGCGAAGTGTAGGTAGGAGAGGATTATTGAGTAACTTTCAACGTCTGTAACATTTCAACCATGTGCTGAGTAATGACTTCAGATTCTTCTTGATTTAAATAATGAATAGTAATTTTTAATAATACACCATCTATTTCTTTAACAATGACATTTTGGGCGGTTTCTTGATTGGAAGCATGTAAGGAAAATTTAGTATTTTGATATAGCGGGATAGCTTCATTCATAGAAATATCTCGGACTTCCCCTGTGTGAGACAAATACTCCAACACTTGTTCTTTTACTTTTTCAATGTTTTCATTGGCATCTAACACTTCAATCCGAGCATAATAATCTGCATTTTTTTGGTATTCCAAAATAAATCGTCTTGGTTCTTCGGCATCAAATATGTATCCGTCATGAACGTCTACTTGTAACTGAATATTTGATGCATCATACGATACTGTTTTTTTATTAGATTGGTTGGAACTTTTTTTCTCGTCCTCATGAACGATAGTTTTTTCAAGTGGCTTTTGATCATTGGAATAAACATCATCTACGGTATTACAAGCGGTCGTAAATCCAACTACACTTATAAGTGCTCCGATAAAAAAGGCTTGGTTGAGTTTCGGTAATTTGTTTTTCAAGTAAATACCTCCTACAACATTTTACTTCTTTATATGTTACATAATGGTTCAAGCAAGGTTCAATGCATCTTTTATCATGATTTAATAAATGATGGCCTAGATGTTCTAGTAATATATCCTGGTTATGTCATTTAAACAATACCTATTGACTTTTTATATAAAAATTGTTTAGTTTAAGATAAACAAGTATATGGAAAAAAATGAGAGGAGATTCGTAGTGAACAAACGGCCATGGTGGTTGGTTCCATTAACGAAATATACTAAGAGAGTAAAATTTTATTTTTTCGTTACGCTTTTGACACTTATTGGGGGTAGCCAAATTACATTTTATTTTTATTTTAATCAGGAAAGCTTAGTGGCAAGTTTCCTGCTTGGCGTCTTAAGTACCGCTGTGTTCATTTGGTCGTTCTTGCGGTTTCGGTTAAATGCTAAGAAGGATTTTCAGAATCAAGAATTTTAATTCGCTTTTATGTATAAATTCATCATTTACATGGAAAAATAGCTAGATGTTAAAGATAAGTGAAATTATGGTACGATAGAGAAAAAACAACTTAGAAAGCAGTGAAGGAAATGAAGGAGAAACAAAAGCTTGTCGTACTAATTGGGCCAACGGCTGTTGGAAAAACAAAATTAAGCATTGAGTTAGCGAAACGGTTTAACGGTGAAATTATTAGTGGGGATTCGATGCAAATTTATAAAGGTATGGATATCGGGACGGCCAAAATAACAAAGGAGGAAATGGAAGGCATCCCCCATCATTTAATTGATATCAAAGAACCAACAGAGTCATTTTCAGTGGCTGAATTTCAAACGCTTGTAAGAGCTAAAATTAATGAAATACATAATCGTCATCATCTGCCAATGATTGTTGGGGGAACTGGTCTTTATATTCAAGCCGTTATTTATGATTATCAATTTGCTGATTCACCCGGGGATGAAAACTTTCGGAATCAATTGGAGGAACGGATAAAAAAAGAAGGAAATCTGTCGTTATATGAAGAATTAAAACGTATTGATCCAGAAAGCGCTACTAGTATTCATCCAAACAACGTCCGCCGTGTCATCCGGGCGCTAGAAATTTTTCACACTACAGGGAAAACGATGACTGAATATATTCGAAATCAGCAACAAGAGCTCCTGTATGATGTCGTTATTATTGGTTTAACCATGGAGCGAGAAAAACTGTATGAACGAATTAATCGGCGAGTCGATCTTATGATGGAACAAGGTCTTTTAGATGAGGTCAAGCGGTTATATGATGCTAAAATCCGTGATGTTCAGTCGATTCAAGCCATTGGATATAAAGAATTGTACGAATATTTGGATGGCCGTCTTTCGTTGGAAGAAGCGGTTGAGCAGTTGAAACAAAACTCTCGTCGCTATGCGAAAAGGCAATTAACTTGGTTCCGCAACAAAATGGATGTTCATTGGTTTGATCTCACAGATGAAGCGTTATACGAGAAAAAAATTAATGAAATTTCCGATTTTATTGCAGGAAAGCTTCAAATCAAATCGAATAAATAAAAGTAGAGATAGAAGAGGAGGACTAAGCATGAAACAATCCATTAATATTCAAGATCAGTTTTTGAACCATCTTCGAAAAGAAGGGATTCCTGTCACGGTATTTTTATTAAATGGGTTCCAGCTTCGCGGACATGTAAAAGGTTTCGACAACTTTACGGTTTTGTTTGAAACAGAAGGAAAACAGCAATTAGTGTATAAGCACGCGATTTCTACGTTTTCCCCAGCGCGAAACGTTCCAATTAATTATGAAGAACAATAATAACATTCATTAATGAAGTAGAAAAAGGTATCGGCTAAGCGGTACCTTTTTTCTATAGTAACCTTTTTTATTTGTATTACATACCGTATACGGGTATAATGTATGTAACGAGGTGATTGTAGTGAATCATTGTGAGGATAACCAAACTAATCCGAAAATGGTCCCACGGTCAAAAGAAGAAATAGACCATATTATGAAACGTTTAAAACGGATCGAAGGACAAGTTCGTGGAGTACAAAAAATGGTGGAAGAAAATCGCTATTGTATTGATGTTTTAGTTCAAATTTCGGCGATTCAAGCGGCGCTGAAAAAAGTAGGCTTTCATTTATTAGAAAGGCATGCCAATCATTGTGTGGCAAAAGCGATAAAAGAAGGAAGCGGAGAAGAATCGCTTCGTGAATTAATGGACGTCATCAAACAGTTCTCAAAATAAAGGGAGGAACAATGAATGAGTGAACAAAAGCAGGTGACACTCAAAGTAACAGGAATGACGTGTGCCGCTTGTTCCAACCGGATTGAAAAAGTATTGAATAAAATGGATGGTGTAGAAGCAAACGTGAATTTAGCCATGGAGAAGGCATCCATCCAATACGATCCAACAAAACAAAATCTAGAAAATATTCAAGCAAAAATTGAAAAATTAGGGTACGGGGTAGCCGTTGAAAAAGTAAAACTCGATATTGAAGGAATGACATGTGCTGCCTGTGCGACGCGGATCGAAAAGGGGTTAACCCGAATGGAAGGCGTTGCAAGTGCAAACGTGAATTTAGCCATGAACAACGCGGTGGTAGAATATTATGAAGGAATTACATCTGAAAAAGACATTCTCGAAAAAATAAAGAAACTAGGATACATCGGTAAAGTTCATCATGAAGAAGAGCCGACTGCTAAACGGAAAGAAGAAGTAAATCGTCAACAACGGCGACTCATCCTATCCATTTTGTTATCTTTGCCTCTACTTTATACGATGGTTGCTCATATGCCTATTGACTTAGGGATCCCTGTGCCCGACATCTTTATGAATCCATGGATTCAACTGCTATTAGCAACACCCGTGCAGTTTTACATTGGTGGCACTTTTTATATGGGGGCTATTCGAGCGCTCAGAAACAAAAGTGCCAACATGGATGTATTAATCTCTCTTGGCACTTCAGCTGCTTACTTTTATAGTGTATTTGAAGCAATAAAAACAATTGAGAATCGTCCATATACTCCACATCTGTATTTTGAAACGAGCGCAGTGTTAATTACCCTTGTTCTTTTAGGAAAATATTTGGAGGCCATGGCGAAAGGTCGGACAACCGAAGCGATTTCAAAACTAATGGATTTACAAGCGAAAGAGGCTCGGGTCATTCGAGATGGAGAAGAAGTTCATATACCACTCGAGCAAGTGATGGTAGGGGATATCATTCTTGTGAAACCTGGGGAAAAAATACCGGTAGATGGTACCGTTCTTCGAGGAACATCTTCAGTCGATGAATCGATGATTACAGGGGAATCTATTCCGATTGATAAAAAAGAAGGCGACTCAGTCATTGGGGCGACCATAAATAAAAATGGGGTTCTTACGATTCGTGCTGAAAAAGTTGGAAAGGATACGGCGCTTGCCAATATTATAAAAATCGTAGAAGAGGCTCAAGGGTCGAAAGCGCCGATTCAGCGACTCGCTGATGTCATTTCAGGAATATTTGTCCCGATTGTTGTCTCCATTGCGTTAGTAACGTTTATTATTTGGTATTTTGAAGTGACGCCGGGAGATTTTGCGAAAGCACTTGAAGTGGCGATTGCTGTTCTTGTTATCGCGTGTCCATGTGCACTTGGATTGGCGACACCAACATCCATTATGGTAGGTACAGGAAAAGGAGCGGAACACGGCATCCTATTTAAAGGCGGTGAATTCCTCGAAGGAACTCATAAAATCAATGCGGTTTTACTTGACAAGACAGGCACGGTGACAAAGGGAACACCAGAAGTAACGGATGTATTAGAGTTTCAAAAAGGGATGCTATCATATGCGGTTTCAGCTGAAAGTGTATCGGAACACCCGTTAGCACACGCGATTGTCAAATATGGAAAGAAGCAAGGAACTTTAATGAGATCGGTTGATCAATTTACAGCCATTACCGGGCATGGTATTGAAGCAACGATCGAAGGAAAGCAAGTGCTTATAGGTACACGGAAACTTATGAAAGAACGAAATGTCAATTTTTCATCATACGAAAATGACTTACTTCATTTGGAACAACAAGGAAAGACCGCGATGCTGGTGGCTATCGAGCATCAGATCGTCGGAATTATCGCTGTCGCTGATACGATCAAAGATAGCTCGAAAAAAGCGATTGAAAAATTAAAGCAAATGGGTATGGAAGTATATATGGTAACCGGAGACAATCGTCGGACAGCAGAAGCCATCGGGAAAAAAGTCAATGTAGACAAAATATTTGCAGAAGTTCTTCCGGAAGAAAAAGCAAAGATCGTATCGGAATTACAACAAAAAGGAAAATACGTAGCGATGGTTGGAGATGGAATTAACGATGCACCTGCGTTAGCGAAAGCAAATATCGGTATGGCGATTGGTACAGGTACAGATGTGGCCATCGAAACAGCTGACGTGACGTTAGTCGGAGGCGATTTAGCTCATATTCCGAAAGCGATTGAATTAAGCCGAAAAACGATGAAAAATATCCGTCAAAACTTGTTTTGGGCGTTATTTTACAATTCGATTGGTATCCCGGTGGCTGCTTTTGGACTATTGGAACCTTGGGTGGCAGGAGCGGCGATGGCGTTTAGCTCTGTTTCTGTAGTGACCAACGCGCTTCGATTGAAACGCGTGAAAATATCATTTTAGAAACGATAAAGGAGGAATTTTTATGACAACGACATTACAAGTTCAAGGAATGACGTGTGGACATTGCAAAATGGCCGTAACAAATGCGCTTCAAGAGTTAGATGGCGTAAAACGTGTGGAGGTTCATTTGGAAGAAGGAACTGTCGATGTTGAGTTTGATGAAACAAAGGTTCATTTAGAGCAATTAAAAGAAGCGATTGAAGACCAAGGATATGATGTAAAATAATCAATCTAATTTGTGCGTTCCCTCCATGGTTGTGGAGGGATTTTTTTGTGTTGTTTAACGGTTCCTTCAATAGGGATAGGGGGTTATACGAAGAAAATTTGGTGATATGCATGGATTAATGTGAGTTGTTCCGAATTTTTCTAAACTTCTTTGTTCATGATTTGAGAATCGTCTCGCATACAATTAATAAGAAGCGTTCGATTTCTTGGGAAAGCGCAATTTTTGACAATGTGCATCAAAAATACTCATTGAATTTGTGAATGGTGTCATAGTAACGATTTTTATGGCGACGAAACGTAAAAGGTTGTCGAATTGATGCAAATGGGCCATTGTCACCTTCAACAGAAGTAGAGCGTATACTGTCTTTGAATGTGAGGTGAACGCTTTGGACCATCCGATGCGTATGAAAAATAATGGACAAATTAATATTGTATTAAATTCAAAGAAAAGATGGCCGGTGGAAAACAAAGGAACAAAATCGATCGTTCCAACCTCGTATCCACAAGAACATCAACCATTACGGGAAATTGAAGACGAATTAAATCAACTCGTTGGATTAGAAGAAATGAAAAAAATGATTAAAGAGATTTATGCTTGGATTTACGTCAATAAAAAGCGGGAAGAAGTCGGGTTAAAGGCGGGAAAACAAGCGCTGCATATGATGTTTAAAGGAAATCCTGGCACAGGGAAAACGACGGTGGCAAGACTGATTGGAAAATTGCTTCATAAGATGAACGTTTTGTCGAAAGGACATCTTATTGAAGCGGAACGAGCAGATTTAGTTGGGGAATATATCGGCCATACAGCTCAAAAAACGAGGGATTTAATCAGAAGAGCGATGGGCGGGATTTTATTTATTGATGAGGCGTATTCTCTCGGTCGGGGAGGGGAAAAAGATTTCGGAAAAGAAGCGATTGATACCCTTGTTAAACATATGGAAGACAAACAGCACGATTTTATTTTGATTCTGGCGGGATACTCTCGTGAAATGGATTACTTTTTGTCATTAAATCCAGGTCTTCAATCAAGATTTCCGTTAGTGTTTCATTTTCCCGATTACAATATCGATCAATTAATGGAAATCGGACGGCGCATGCTAACGGAAAAAGAATACGTATTCAGTCCAGATGCCGAACGCAAACTGCGCGAACACCTCGCCCTTATGAAAAGTACTTCGAACCCAATCAACTTCTCCAACGGAAGATACATTAGAAACATCATCGAAAAAGCCATCCGCGTCCAAGCCATGCGTCTACTACTTGACCAAACCTACCACAAAAACGAACTCATGACCATCAAAAGCAGCGACCTCATCTTCACCGACACTTAGAACTGGATTCTAAGTGTTTTCTTTTGCGCTTTAAAGGAGTGAGGGACAGTCCCGCGGTACAGTAATGCGTTAATAGATGTGGGGACAGTCCCTCAACACGTTAAAGCAACGCGGGACTGTCCCCTAAAAAATCTACCCAAAAAGTGAAATTTTACACTCGCACCCAATTTGAAATATGTTATAATACATGTAAATATTGGAAAGTTTGGAGGAGATAAGATGACTTTACGTTGGATTCGGACGGGTTATTTGCTTGGTATTTCTTTAATTCTCACGGGGATTATTTATTTTTTCGCTTCTAACTGGCAAGGGTTTGATCGTTTAGAGAAGGTGTTGTTAAGCGTTGGCTTGATGCTGCTTTTCTATGTGGCAAGTTCTATTTTAACGTTGATGTTAAAGCGACATGATTTTTTGAGCAAATGGCTGTTTGTTGTAGCAACCATTGCCTTTGGAATTACCTTAGCCTTAATCGGACAAATTTATAATTCGCATGCGGATAGCTTTTGGCTATTTTTCATTTGGCTCATTCCAAGTGCAGTACTTGCTTGGATTACCCATTACGAACCTTTTCGCATACTAAGTCTCTTCTTGTTACAGCTGACGTTTTGGTTTTATTATTTTCCCTCGTCCTATGCAATCGAGCGCGGACAATGGGAAGCTTTTTGGACATTAATTACCTTTGCTTTCATCAATGGGGGTATCTATCTTCTGTCGCGGTCACGGAACCTTCCGTATTTAGCGTACAGTAGTATGCAAGGTTGGTTGTTTATTCTTTACCAAGTGGGGTTGTATGAGCGACAATTTGCGTGGTGGCCTTACATCTATGCCGGCCTTTTAATCGGTAGCTTTCTGTACTATTTTCGTGTCAAAAAACAACGTTCGTACATTCTCATCACCGGATTGTTTGCAGGCGTTTTTCTAATTAATCAATATTTCCGCTATGTTGCCAAATATTATCATGAAGGAATTTTCATTGCTGGCTTATTCGTTGTCGCCTTAATTGTAATTGGGAGCGTATATTTGATTAAGCATCTTCGAACGATGGCTCAAGACGAAACAAAAGGTCACGTATTTTTATTCGCGTTTCAAGCGATTGTCACCTTTGTGGCTTCAGTGATTGGTATCTCAAGTATTATGGGGCTAATTACCATGTTGACGAACGACTTTTCCTTTGAACTGTTATTTTTCCTAGCAGTATTCGGCCTTGTGTTACCGGCCTTTTTGGCTAAAAGGTGGAATTCGGTCGTTCGAAACACGTTGTCAGCCATCGGTTTCGGTTTGGTTGCCATTACTTCATATGAAGTTTCAATGACGATTTTATTCATATTCACGTTGGTCTTACTTTTCTTTTACGTCAAATCACTAGAAACTGGGTTACGAGTGTTAACGAACATAGCGATATCGCTATACAGTTTGATGATCATTCTCGATTGGACTGACGAACCGAGGTTAGCGCTTATCATCGTTGTTGTGGTAAATGCTGTTTTTTATTTCCTACCATTGATAAAAAAAGTGGAACGGAATGCGGCGCTTGTGATCGGATTAAGTGCTTTCCTGCCATTGACGAGTATGGATTTATTTACACTTGATTTATGGTATGTATTATCTAACATTGCCTTTGTCCTTCTCGTTGTCGGTTTCATTTTTTACAAACATGAACGAGGCGGAATGTTCATTACCTGGCTATATTGGTGGCTATTTCTTGTATTAAAGTACTATGAATTCGCTTGGGATTTGTTAGATAAATCGATGAGCTTCTTAATTACAGGCATGGTGTTTCTAGTTGGAACAGCCCTTTTTGAAAAAACACGAGCAACTCGTATAAAGGAACAGCCAAGTTGGCTTCGAAAAAAAGCTTTATCTCTCTTAGCCATCGTTGTCCTTCAAACACTGTTTATCGGTTATCTTGTGTATGAAAAAGAAGATCATTTACAAAATGGAGACGTGGTAAAGTTAGAGCTTGCTCCTATCGATCCGCGCTCCTTATTGCAAGGCGATTACGTTCGCCTTCGATACGAAATTTCAGATGTTGGTACATGGGAAGCTCGCGGAAAAGTAAAAGTAATATTACGTAAAGATGCTCAAGGCATTCACCGATTCGCTGGCTTTTACTCCATTAACGGGGAGGTAAAAGAGGGGTACGCCCTACAAAAAGGGGATGTCCTTATCAATGGTAAAATGTACGGAGACACGGTTATCTACGGGATTGAATCGTATTTTGTCCCCGAAGGCACCGGTATTGAAATCCAGCAGAACGCTCGATACGCCTATGTCCGTGTAAGCGAAAATGGGGATGCATTATTAGAAAAACTAGGTGAAGAATAAAATGCCAGGAAATTATTAATGGGTTCGGTTTAGAGTATGAGATAGTGAAGTCGCGTGTAGTGATGGACTCTGATCCGATTGGAAAAGGGGAAATATATGTATAAAAGCTTATTACTCGTTTTAATAGCTTCTGTGCCTTTTAGTTTGATAAACTTTAATGCTTATCTTATGGGGAACTCACCAAGTATAACACAAGCAATTGCTTCCATCCTTTTCATAATTTTATGGTTCATATACGGTTTTTTTATGGGCAATAAAAAGAGACGTTATTTTATAAAATTTGCAACTCTGTATTGGATGATAGGTGCTTTGTTATGTATTTTAGGTTACTTTGCTAATTTAGCCATCATCTTTATTCCCGCTGCTCTTGTTTTTGCTGGTCCCTTATATGGAACGAGGTATTTGTTAGGAGTACCTTCAGATATTCTTTTCATTAATTTGAGTATAGCCATCACTTATTTATTTTGTTTGATAGGATACTTCATTGGCAGACATGGTAAAAAATAAGATAATGTTACTCAACTAACGGCTGCTATAGTTGAACAAGGCATTGTTAAGAAAAGCAATGCCTTTTTTAATTTTATCGTGAAAAAAGGAAAAGAAGATTAGATCGTTGACAAAATACCATAAGGGGTATATAGTATGAATTGAGGATTGTTATAACCATCAATTGGAGGGGAAACACATTGAAATCTATTTCAGCCAATGAAGTAAAAGAAAAGCTTTTAAATAACGAACAACTGCATATCATCGATGTTCGGGAAGCAGAGGAAGTTCAGCTAGGAAAAATCCCGAATGCCGTGCACATTCCATTAAGTTTATTGGAATTTCGAATGCATGAACTTGACCGAAACATACCGTACATTGTTGTTTGTCGATCAGGGAACCGTAGCGGACTGGCGGTTCAATTACTAACATCCTATGGATTCGATGCAACGAACATGGTAGGCGGTATGCAAGCTTGGGATGGCCCAGTAGATTAAATTTTTTTAAACCGAAATACCCCCATAGGTAAAAATAAAAGGAGGAATTTTATATGAGTATTCAAATGATTACAGCAGCAGAAGTAGCGAAACGACTTATGAATAAAGAAAAAATGTTCATTTTAGACGTTCGAAACGAGAGTGATTACAACGATTGGAAAATTGAAGGAGAACAAGTTACTTCCATTAATGTTCCGTATTTTGACCTATTAGATGGGGTGGAAGGTATTTTAGACCGTTTGCCAAAAGACGAGCAAGTGTTAGTTGTTTGTGCAAAAGAAGGATCATCTAAAATGGTTGCGGAAATGTTAGCGGAAGCTGGTATGACAAATGTCGCTTTTTTACAAGGCGGAATGAAAAAATGGAGTGAAGAATTGTACAAAGTGAACGTACATGAAGATGAGAACAGTAAAGTGTATCAATTTATCCGTGTGGGAAAAGGCTGTATATCCTATATGGTCATTTCTGGAAACGAAGCATTAGTCGTTGACCCTTCTCGTTTTATTGATGTTTATCAACAAGTAGCGGACGAAGAAGGGGTAAAAATTACGCACATTGTCGATTCCCATCTGCATGCTGACCATATTTCTGGAGGGAAAAAGCTCGCCGAACAAACCGGGGCACCGTACTATTTAATGAAAAGTGAAGGAGCGGTGTTTGACTTTGAACCGCTGGAGCAGCACGAGGAGATTACGTTTGAGAATGTAAAGCTTCAAGTGCTTGCAGTGAAAACACCTGGTCATACCCCTGGCAGTGTATCTTTCTTTGTGAACGATCAGTTGCTGTTCTCAGGTGATACGATTTTTGTCGGGGGGTTAGGCCGACCAGACTTAGGAGGAAAAGCAAGAGAATGGGCGAACGATTTATACGATACGGTGTATGAAAAAGTAGCAGCAATTGCCGATGATGTCATGGTTTTACCAGGGCATTATGCAAGTCTTGATGATGAACTTAATGAAAAAGGATTTATCGGAGATACGCTCGGTCGTATTCGTGAGAGAAATGACATGATGCAAAATAAAGAAAAGGAAGAATTCGTTGAACTAGTAGCGGCTCAAACGAATAACGAAACACCTCCAAACTTTGAAGACATCGTGGCCATTAACCGAGGAGAGCGCGAAGCCACATTGGATGAACAACAAGAGTTAGAAATCGGTCCTAACCGTTGCGCACTTCACCATACTCACGAATAATAACACGATGTGAAAACGAATCCTTTAAGCTAAAGGGTTCGTTTTTTTTGATGCTTGTCTTGGATGATTAATGATAAAATGGAAGAAATAAGAAAGAATTGCATTAGAGGAAGAATAGGGGGAGAGGTTTTGAAAAAAATAGGATTCATTCTTATTGTTTTTTTATTAACTGCTTGCTCATCCGCATTGGATGTGAAATATGAGGGACGTCCATTAACGATTGGTGTCATCGGTACCATTCCGCCCATTGAAAATGATTTGATTGAATGGAAGACTTATTCGCTAGAGACGATGGTAACAAACGACACGAACGTTGATGGTTGGATCGTGACCGAAGAATGGTTTGAAGAAGCGTCGGAACCGACTTATGCATCCCAATTTCAGCAGCTTACGAAACCGATCTTTTTTATTGGAATTGCACCGTATCACTATTCGATTTTTTTAGAAGAGCAAACGACTTTGGAAAACGGATATAAAAATGAACATTTACCGTATATTCAAGGATTTGTTTTGCTTCCTGATGGCACACGAAAAGACATGGGAGTACGTTTAAACAAATATATGAGTGAACAAAACGCCCTTGAGGAAATGTACGAAGGAGTTATTACCTTGATTTCTCAAAACTCTTAATCCATGAATCTCTTTAGGATAGTGTTTTACATGTGGCGTGGGACAGCAGGGGTATGTATCAATGAAAATGGTCAATTGTTTATGGTGTTACAAGGAAAACCGGAGCACGAAACATTCGAACAGTGTGTCATACGTGAGTTTAAAGAAGAAACAGGATATGATGTAAAGATAAAGGCCCGTCCTATATGAAAAGGGACGGGTTTTACATATGTTCATACCAATTGGTTCTGAAATATATGCTATGTAATGGAAATTTACATATTACTGTAGTAGATTACTTTCCGTTCAGGAGATAATACTTTCCGTTTAAATGAAATTACTTTCCGTTAAAAAAATAACTTTCTATTATGATGAAATTATTTTCCGTTCAAGTAAAATTACTTTCTGTTAAGGCAATTTTACTTTCCGTGCCCGAATCTTGACCAGCAGATCATTCATATTAAAAAAATGACCATGCAACCCGTTTGTCATGGTCCTCATTTTTTTATAAACTATTCGTTGTGATTTCCAAACTTGGAGGGGAAAACATGAACGTCATCGAAGTTGAAAATTTGCGAAAAGAATTTAAAAGTTATTCTAGCCGCTCTGGGTTAAAAGGTGCCTTTCGCGATTTGTTTACGCGAAATTATAAGACGATTCGAGCGGTCAATGATATATCATTTTCGGTTAAGCAAGGAGAAATGGTCGGTTATATCGGTGAAAACGGAGCTGGGAAATCGACAACCATTAAAATGTTGACAGGAATTTTAACACCGACATCGGGAAAAGTGCTCGTAAATGGAATGAATCCGCATAAAGAGCGGGAAAAATTTGTGCGAACGATTGGGGTCGTTTTTGGCCAACGGTCTCAACTTTGGTGGGACATTGCTGTTCAAGAGTCGTTTCGGTTGTTAAAAAAAGTGTATCAAGTCTCAGACAAAGATTATCGTGAACATATGGACCACGTCATTGAGACGTTAGATATTGGTCCGCTATTGGACAAACCTGTGCGAAAATTATCCCTTGGTCAACGGATGCGTTGTGAATTAGCTGCCGCGCTCATTCATAATCCGCCACTCCTCTTTTTAGACGAACCAACGATCGGTTTAGACGTTTTGGTCAAATTAAAGATACGCCAGTTTTTAAAAGAGATGAATGAAAAATACAAAACTACCATTCTATTAACCACTCATGATATTTCGGATATTGAAGCGTTATGCGAGCGCGTCATTATGCTCGATGAAGGACAAATCATCTATGACGGTTCGCTTTCCCATTTAAGAAAGCAGTGGGGAGAAGGAAAACAAATCGAATTCCAATTTAGCGAGGAAGTCTCAGAATCTCGTTTACATGAACTGACTAAAGGACTCTCCGTAGAGTGGGTAAAAGGGGAGCGAGGAAACGTATGGATTGCGCACGTGTCAACGAAAGAAAACGAATTATCAGAGGTCATTAGTCGAGTCGTATCGCACGAAAAGTTGATCGATTTGCGTATTCAAGAAATATCGACGGAAGAAATTATCCGTAACATTTATGAAAAAGGGGACGCGACCAAGGAAAATAAATTGGGCGTCCATTCGCTTTAAACGTGGTGATGGGTTATGGCTAAATATATAGAAATGATCCGTATTCGCTTTTTAATGATGTTAGCGTATCGGACGAATTATTATACTGGAATTTTGATTTATAGCATTAATATCGGTGCTTATTATTTTTTATGGTCCGCAATCTATGGTGGACAAGGAGAAATTCAAGGCCTTTCCGTTTCGCAAATGGTGACGTATGTCGCCGTTGCTTGGATGGCACGCGCCTTTTATTTTAATAATATCGACCGAGAAATCGCGATGGAAATTAAAGAAGGAAAAGTGGCCGTCGAATTGATACGACCGTATTCCTACCTTGGAATGAAAACGATGCAAGCATTAGGTGAAGGAATTTTTCGCTTATTCTTATTTTCGTTACCAGGGATGGTGATTGTAAGTTTCATATTCCCGCTTTCGTTTTCAACGGATGGAACAACGTGGGGACTGTTTGCATTATCGATTTTATTCAGTTTTATCATTAATACACAAATTAACCTAATCACAGGCATGCTGACGTTTTTCTTATTCCATATTGATGGATTGATTCGAGCCAAACGCGTCATTATTGATCTATTCTCCGGTTTGATTTTACCCATTAGCTTTTACCCGATTTGGGCGCAAGAAGTCATGCAATGGTTACCGTTTCAAGCCATTAGTTACATCCCAAGTATGATTTTTACAGGAGGGTTTACTGGAGAAGCGGCAACCGAAGCCTTGATAGTACAAGCGGCATGGTCCTTCGTTCTCTTACTTCCTATTTATTTCATGTGGAAAGTAGCGAAAAATAAACTGGTGATTCAAGGGGGGTGAGCAGATGTATTACGTCTCGATCTTTTTTCAATATATGGGTCAATACATGAAAACACGAATGCAATACCGAACGGATATGGTGATTGAATTTTTATCGGATTTGTTGTTCCAAGCAACGAATTTAATCTTTATTCTTGTCGTGTTCGGGCATACGAATTTGTTAAACGGGTGGTCGCGTGATGAAATTATTTTTATCTATGGCTTTTTCTTAGTCCCGTTTGCCCTCTTTGCAACGTTCTTTAATATTTGGGATTTTAATGAACGGTATATTGTCAAAGGGGAATTTGACCGCATATTAACCCGACCGCTCCATAGCTTATTTCAAATCGTACTGGAACGGATGGAGCTCGAATCGTTGTTTGGAGCGGTGACGGGTCTCATTGTGATGGCGTATGCAGCCGTTCAACTCGATTTATCCTTCCATTGGTACGATGTGTTTATTTTTATGTTTTTTGTCCTAGGTGGTACACTCGTGTACGCAGGAATTTTTGTCATGCTAGCTTCCATCGGCTTTTGGTCCGATGCCCGCACATCGATTATGCCGATGATGTACAATATCGGAAACTACGGCCGGTATCCTGTAAATATTTATAACCGAATCATTCGCTATGTGTTGACGTGGATTTTACCGTTTGCCTTTGTCGGTGTGTACCCATCGGCGTACTTTTTGAAAAAGACCGAATGGTATAGTTATGCCTTTTTAACACCTTTTATGGGTCTTGCTTTTTTCGCGTTATCGGTTATCGTGTGGAATGCTGGAGTGAAACGATATCGCGGAGCGGGGAACTAATAGTTTTTAAAAATAGCTGCCTTTTAATAAGGTAGCTTTTTTATTTTGTAAAAATAACTAAGTGAGAAATATACTGTTGAAAAAAGGATCATTTTTAAAGGGTTTTGGAAAATTGTGTTAATATTATTGTGGAGTTTATTTCAAACTTAGGAGTGTAGTAATGTAGAAAAATAATAAGTAGGGGGATGTGAATGGACACGATCATGTTTTAACACATTTATAGGAAAGTAAATTGAATTTATGAACACAAATGCCTCGTTATGGAAAAAAATTTTCGATTTATGAGAAAAAAAGATTAATTTATGGGAAAAGATTTTAGTTTTATGAGAAAAAACGTTTTGCTTATGGAAAATTCTATTGATTAATGAGCAAAAAAAATACGTCTATTTTATTTAATTTCACAATAATAATGCGATGCGTAGTATTTGCAAACAAAGAAACCGTCCTGAAAATGTTGGTACGTAGTTATAAGTAAAATTTAAAGGGCAGTCCTTCAATTACTGGACCTCAAATATTTCTTTGTCAGTTTTAAGCATTGCTTCATTTGATTCTTCTCTCCTCTTATAAAGTGAATCAAGTTTCTCATTAAGTATTACGGTATCATAGAGTGTAGTTTCTCTTGTTTCGAATCGATAACTGATGGTTTGTTTCCCAGTGAGATGGGTTCAGCATTGACAATTTCACAGTCAAAGAAAATACAAGTGCTTATAAAAATTAGGAAAAGCCATTTCGGTACCCATTATTCTTTTTCTCCTCCAAGACCCGTTTTACTTCTTGAGTTTGAAGGAATTTTACTTATTATACTACGTTGTTGTACTAAACTGCCTCGTAGTTAAAGAAGGGGTAATTATGAAACTTTCATATTCAATAATCGTCTAATCAATAAAAAGGGGATTCGTAATGAGACGATTATGTTACATATTACTCTTTGTCACTGTCTGTTTATCAATGATGATAATAAACATTAGAGTTTCTGCTACAAGTTGGGCTGAATTGAAACCACAAGAGGTTAGTGATAGAGCTGAAGTTATTGTTATTGGTAAATATGACTTTTCAAGCAAGCCAAAATCCAGTGATTTTATTTTTCGAGGTTTCGCGTTCAACGTTAAAAATGTTTATAAAGGAGACGTACCTAAACAAATAATCGCAGGCATTGACTATAATGATGTTGGATGGGCAGAGGAGTTCCAAAATAAAGGTGGCGAGTTTCTTTTATTTTTAGAAAAGAGTGAGGCAGCTGACTTCCTAATACCAGTAGGAGGTCCAAACGGTATGGTTCAAATTTCCAATGGTAAAGTTGAAAACCAAAATGATGATAGTAGGGTATTTTACGAAGATTTTCTAAAAACACAACCAAAAGCCCCGAGTGTTGAAAACAGTGAAATACTTAATCACGGTCAGAATTCGAGGTCATATATAATCTTATATGTAAATGCAGGTGTTTTGATTGGGATAGTAGTATTTATTCTATTATATCGCTACTTAAAGAAGAAATAATGTATACGGCATTTTGTTCAACCAACGGGTGGCAAGAGTCTAATAAAGGAAGGTTGCTTCGGCAGCCTTTTCCTTATTCGACTAACGGGGCAGGTTGTTTAGTAAGAAAATTTATAAAAATAAAATCCATTATATGTTAAATTTATATATATGATGTACTTAGGAAGGAGACAGACAGTGGTTCAATTATGGAGAGCATTTGGTGATTTAGTTCCTTTATTTTTAATAGTAGTTTTATTCGTCGGTCTTATTTCTTATTTTGTATTAAGGAAAAGGATTGTTGACTCTAAAAAGGTAGTTGTAAATATTCTATTGGTATTTACCATAATTGGTATTTTATTAGTAACTGTTTTTCCAAATTTCCATGTTATTGAGATGCCAAGAGTACTTTTATAGGTATGTATAACATTATGTTTAATTCTGTTGATATAACAGTACCCATTCGTAATTTGGGATTAAATATTCTATTATTCGTTCCATTAGGATTTTTTGTATCTTTGCGTAAATCATTTAAAAAAAGGTTAGTGATAAACGTAACCTTAACAGGTTTATTGTTATTTTTGTTAATTGAGTTTGTTCAATATATCTTTCCAATGGGGCGTTCAGCAGACGTAGATGATTTGATATTAAATACTTTTGGAACTTATTTAGGGTACGTAAACTGGAAAATTCTAAGTAAAAAATCTTCAATATCTTCACTTTACCATCTAAAAAAACAACAGTAGATTCCTATAAATCACATTGTTCTTATTGAACTATCCTGAAAATTAGTATTTTCATCCTTCTGATGGTGTCACATAGATGGGGCGTTGTTGTCTCCCATGGAAGAACGAATTCACTTCCAACATCTGTAGTGAAGTAACTAAAGGATGCGATACTTCAAGAAGGGGTTTCGCTTTTTCCTTCTTGTGCAAACGGGACAGGATAATAGAAGAAGATTTTTATAGGGGGATATAAATTTGAAAAAAAAGATAATTGTCGGATTTTTACTTTACATAGTGTTTTTAGTTGGGTGTTTAAAAGAACAAACATTTGAAGAATTCTTTCACCAAGAAATGAAGGAAATGCACAAAGAAGAAGAAAATTATTCGTACACTCTTGTTCATACAGAGTTAAATGCAGTTCACGAAGATGATGCTATCGCAGTATTTAAAGAGCATAATAATCGAGGAGAACAGATTTTCATAGCTTATTTTGAGAAACAAGATAATCAATGGGTATGGAAACAAACAAGAGGAGCCGAGTGGAATACACCTGTTAAATGGTCTTCCATGCACCAAACACCTTATATTTATTCTGGACCAATCAGTGACAATTCAATAATTGAAGTATATGCAGGTGAGGAACCAGCAAAAATTATTACCGTTGAAGGAGAAAAAAGGTTTTGGTATGCCATTAGCCCAGTAAAAAATGTAGAAGTTATGATAGTCAAAGAAGATGGTACTAAAGAAATCATTGAAGAAATTGACCACGGAGAGATACAGAACTAATAATTTTGTGAAATACTGTACTTCAACTCCCATGGAAGAACGAATGAACTTCCATTATCTGTGGTGAAGCTCGCTTCATAGGTGGCTAACGGGTGCATTATTTGAAGAAGACATACAAAAAGGCTGATAAAAATTTAGCCTTTTTCTTTTTTGTGAAAAATCAACAATAAAGTTTAACAGAACCTTTTGAATAAAAAAGCAACATAAAAAGGACTGTCTCATATAGTTTCAATAGAACCAACTTCTTGGAGGGACATAAGGGACGATTATTAAATACGGAAGAGGCTTTGAAAATCCTTAAGGATTGTTACATTACGGATTCCGTACAAACGTTACGAAAGTGGATACGAGAAGGAAAAATCATTGCAACAGGGTCTCCGTATAAACAAGAGGGATATACCATTCGAGAAGAAGATTTAAAAGCATTTATTGAAGAGGAACGCCCAGGGTTATTGGATATTTTAAGGGTGTATCATCATGTCAATGACAGAATTCCATTAGGCGTTTCTTCGATTGTAAAGCAGCAAGCAGCAAAACTTGCTGAAAAGGAAGAACTTTACTTCAATAAAGAGGAAGAAAAGAAGTCAGTGGAAGAAACGTTTAATGAATCAAGTTCAATATCGTTTAACACGCCTATGTTAAAAACAACACCATATGCTCCTCATCGTAATACGTATGATTTATTTTACGTGCCTTTTTTTCTGTTCCATATACTTCAAAACCAAGTTGTTGATACAGACGTTTTGCCGGTTCGTTGCTTGCGACAACGGATAAATTAATTTTTTCAATTTCCGGTATACGTCTCGCTTGATTAATCGCTTCTGTAAGCAAAGCTTTCCCGACACCAATCCCTCGCATTTTCGGTGTCACATACATAGCAAAAATGTTGGCCCGATGCTGAATTTTGGCATGTTGTTCTTGCACTAACGTCACCACTCCGATGAGCTCGTTATTGATAAAAGCACCAAAGTTGTATGTTCCTTCTGTCGCAAGTCGTTTCGATACTTGTTCGATCGGATTTTTCTTTTTGATCGCTTCTTCGTACGTTGTTAAAAAAGCTTCTGGATTTTGTTGCAAGGCTTCGAGTCGTAATTCCCAATACATCTCAGCATCTGCATGAGTTAATTTCCTAATTTCCATTATCAACCACCCAATCAATTTTTAGATTATATTAACATATATTATTTAATTGGTAGCTTTGTATTAACAGATTTTTATCAAAGTATTCCAAAATAAAAAGGAGAACACACCGTTTTGTGTTCTCCTAAATACCATTTTGCTTATTTTATTGATTCGACCTTAAACTGCGATTCGGAAGGCGCCATTTAAACGTATAAGATAAAATCCGTAAAACAGTCGTGATAACGAAAAGCACCAATAACTCAAGCGTGGAGGAGGCCATGCCTAAACCAACACATGCCCCTGCTAAAATGGCCCAGACTGCATAAATTTCATCCCGCAATACTAATGGCTTCCGACCAGCTAACACGTCGCGAACAATTCCTCCACCACTACCGGTTAATACAGCCGCAACAATGACCGCACTTATAGGGTGATTCATTTCGGTTGCATATAGGGCTCCTTGGATGGCGAAGGCCGATAACCCAATCGCATCAAAAAAGTTCCCCCAGCGGCGCCAATGTTTTAATAAGTTGTTGGGGAATAAAAATACCGCTGTAATGGATAATAGAGCGATTTGAAACAGCATTCCTTGTTCCCATAACGCAGAAATCGGAACACCGATTAATAAATTTCGAATCGCTCCACCACCAAAGGCTGTAACAATTCCTAATATATAAACTCCTAAAATATCATATTCTTCTTCCATAGCGACAATCGCTCCAGAAACCGCAAACGCAATGGTCCCAATAATGCTTAGCACTTCCCAAGTCATCGGCACACATACTCCTTTTTGTCCTGACAAAACTTCAACCAATCTGATTGTAAGGACAGGAAAGGGGGAATGCAACATAAATGATAGAAAATAGTAATTGTTTCTATTTTCGGAAAACTCGTGTGTAAAATGATATTTCCATTGATTCATTTTTTCGTATACAATGGAAATCAGATTAAATTAGAAAGAAGGATGATCGTTGGAAAATATAAAAGAAAAAGCGATTCTTGTTGGATGTCAAATCGACCAAGATGACCTCCGCTTCCATTATTCGATGGAAGAATTGGCTTCCTTAACGCACACCGCGCAAGGAGAAGTGTTACTAAAAGTCGTTCAAAAACGGGAGAAAATTCATCCGTCAACATACATCGGAAAAGGGAAAGTCGGAGAATTGCAAGCGTTGGTGGAGGAACTGCAGCCAGATGTCGTCATTTTTAATGATGAATTGTCCCCAAGCCAACTTCGAAATTTATCTTCGGTCATTGATGCGCGTATTATTGACCGCACGCAGCTGATTTTAGACATTTTTGCCCAACGAGCGCGATCAAAAGAGGGGAAGCTGCAAGTAGAATTAGCCCAATTGCAATATCTGCTCCCTCGACTCACGGGACAAGGAACGGCGCTTTCTCGTCTAGGAGGAGGCATTGGGACACGTGGACCAGGGGAAACGAAGCTCGAAACGGACCGCCGTCATATTCGAAGACGCATTGATGATATTAAAAAGCAACTAGCAGTTATAGTAAACCATCGTGATCGGTATCGGGAGCGCCGGAAAAAGAATCGTACGTTTCAAATTGCGCTAATTGGATATACAAATGCTGGAAAATCGACATTATTTAACCGTTTAACTGTTGCGGATGCATTTGAACAAAACTTATTATTTGCCACACTCGACCCGTTAACGAGAAAAATGACGTTAAAAAGTGGATTTACGACCCTTGTAACAGATACGGTAGGGTTTATTCAAGACTTACCGACGACGTTAATTGCTGCGTTCCGCTCGACGCTAGAAGAAGTGAAAGAGGCGGATTTACTACTGCATGTCGTCGATGCTTCAAATCCAGATTACGAACAACACGAACAAACGGTACATCAATTATTAACGGAACTTGAAATGAATCACTTGCCACAGCTAATTGTGTACAATAAAATGGATTCGGTACATCCGGACTTTGTTCCGTCCCCGAAATTTGACTCAATTCAAATCAGTGCCTTACGAAAAGATGACCGTGAACGATTAAAAGAACGAATCGAAGAAGAAATGATCAAACAAATGGAACCATATGTGCGTTATGTTCCTGCTGGGGATGGGAAAACATTGTCACGCTTAAAACAAGAGACAATCTTAACCGAGTGTACGTTTGATGAAGGAACGCAAATGTATCGCTGTTCAGGTTTTTCCAATACAAGATAAAGATAGATAAGGAGTACAAGCATGTTCGAATTTCTCACCTATGGAAAAGAACTACAAAAACTGGTCCAAGAAGTGGAGCAACAAATTGCTCCGATTCATGAAGAGATTCGTCGGCGTGTGGAATATAACCAATTCCGCGTCTTGAAAAGTTTTCAAGCCCATCAAGTGAGCGATTCTCATTTTATTCCGTCGACTGGCTATGGATATGATGACCACGGCCGGGACACGTTGGAAAAAATCTACGCGGACGTTTTCGGGGGCGAAGCGGCGCTTGTCCGTCCGCAAATTATTTCCGGTACTCATGCCATTTCGATCGCCTTGTTTGGGGTATTACGACCGGGGGATGAACTAATTTATATTACCGGAAAACCGTATGACACGCTGGAAGAAATTGTCGGAATTCGTGGAAGCGGGGTTGGTTCCTTAAAAGAATTTGGTATTGATTATCAAACCGTATCCTTATTACCAGACGGATCAATCGATTGGGATGGTGTAAAACAAGCCATCTCTTCTAAAACGAAAATGATTGGAATTCAACGGTCGAAAGGATATGCCAATCGTCCGTCGTTTACCGTCGATGAAATTGGTGAAATGATTCGGTTTGTCAAATCGATTAAACCGGACATGGTCGTGTTTGTGGATAATTGCTACGGAGAATTCGTAGAAGATAAAGAGCCATGTCATGTTGGAGCGGACTTAATGGCCGGATCATTAATTAAAAATCCAGGCGGCGGCTTAGCGAAAACAGGTGGATATATCGTTGGAAAAAAAGAATGGGTCGATGCTTGCGCTTATCGAATGACATCACCTGGTATCGGAGCCGAAGCGGGAGCGTCGTTATATAGCCTACTTGAAATGTATCAAGGCTTTTTCTTAGCCCCACACGTTGTCGGGGAAGCGTTAAAAGGAGCCGTGTTTACGTCCGCGATGTTAGAGAAAGTCGGAATGAATACTCATCCTTCTTGGGATGCGAAACGAACAGACTTAATTCAATCCGTTCAATTTGATGACCGGGATAAAATGATTGAATTTTGCCAAGCGATTCAATATGCATCACCCGTAAATTCGCACGTCACCCCATATCCAAGCTACATGCCAGGATATGAAGACGATGTCATCATGGCTGCAGGAACGTTTATTCAAGGGGCTAGCATTGAATTATCTGCTGACGGTCCGATTCGTCCGCCGTATGTCGCTTATGTCCAAGGTGGGCTTACGTACGGGCATGTGAAAATAGCTGTTTGCTCGGCCTTAAACCGATTAATTGAAAAGTCATTAATAGAAGTTTGAGGGGAAAAAGCTGACTGATTCGTTTAGGATTAGTCAGCTTTTTTCATTTGAATGATGGTTAGATAAAAATTTTCATGTAAGAAAACCTAACATCATATTGACAGAAAATTTTACATTGCATATAATGGCATTAATTAAGCAATCGTTAAGTGGTGATTTTCCATGAAAGGGGGATAAGAAATGAGTGAAAAAAATATTCGACGCTCCATGCCGTTATTCTCAATTGGTGTTGTAATGAAACTAACGGATTTATCTGCCCGCCAAATTCGATATTATGAAGAACATGGACTCATTTCTCCTGCACGAACCGAAGGAAATCGCCGGCTCTTTTCACTTAACGACATTGATCGCTTATTAGAAATTAAAGACATGTTAGACCAAGGAATTAACATGGCGGGGATTAAAAAAGTTTTTGCTGTTAAAGATGAGGTAAAAGAAATTGAAGGAGCGGCAAAAGAAAAAGTACGCCGTGAACTATCTGAAGATGAGTTGCGAAAATTGTTGCGAACCGAGTTATATGAAGTGGGACGTTTCAACCGAACGTCTTTACGTCAAGGTGATATGTCTCGCTTTTTCCATTAATAAAAAAAGACATCTTTTAAGGGAGGAATTTTTTCCATGGGTAAGTACACAAAAGAAGATATTAAACGCATGGCCAAAGAGCAAAATGTTAAATTTATTCGCCTCCAGTTTACGGACATTTTAGGAACAATTAAAAACGTAGAAATTCCAATTAGCCAATTAGACAAAGCATTAGACAACAAAATGATGTTTGACGGGTCTTCGATTGAAGGGTTCGTTCGTATCGAAGAGTCTGATATGTACTTGTATCCAGATTTAGATACGTGGGTTGTGTTTCCTTGGACAGCTGAAAAAGGAAAAGTTGCCCGCCTTATCTGTGACATTTACAATGCAGACGGTACACCGTTTGAAGGGGACCCTCGTAACAACTTAAAACGTATTGTGCAAGAAATGCGAGACCTAGGTTTCTCTGATTTTAACTTAGGGCCAGAACCAGAATTTTTCTTATTTAAGCTTGATGAAAAAGGTGAACCAACTTTAGAATTGAACGACAAAGGTGGCTATTTCGACTTAGCACCAACGGACTTAGGGGAAAACTGTCGTCGTGACATCGTGTTAGAGCTTGAAGAAATGGGCTTTGAAATCGAGGCATCTCACCACGAGGTTGCTCCAGGTCAGCACGAAATTGATTTTAAATATGCCGACGTTGTAACAGCTTGTGACAATATTCAAACGTTCAAACTAGTCGTAAAAACGATTGCTCGTAAACACGGACTTCATGCAACATTTATGCCGAAGCCACTATTCGGTGTGAACGGTTCAGGTATGCACTCCAATGTTTCTTTATTCCGTGACGGGGAAAATGTGTTCTTTGATCCAAACGGAAAACTACAATTGAGCGAAACGGCATACCAATTTATGGCTGGTGTCATTAAACATGCACCAAACTTTACTGCAGTAACAAATCCAACAGTAAACTCATATAAACGTCTCGTTCCAGGATACGAAGCACCATGTTATGTCGCTTGGTCTGCCCAAAACCGCAGTCCACTCATCCGTATTCCAGCTTCTCGCGGTATGAGTACTCGTATCGAAGTTCGTAGTGTTGACCCATCCGCCAACCCATACTTAGCGATGGCTGTTCTATTAAAAGCTGGTCTTGACGGAATTAAAAACAAACTGACACCTCCTGCACCTGTTGATCGAAACATTTATGTCATGACAAAAGAAGAGCGCATTGAAGCAGGAATCGTTGATTTACCAGCAACCCTTTTCGAAGCGCTTGAACTATTAAAACAAGACGAAGTCATGGTATCCGCACTTGGTAAACACATTTTCGAACATTTCGTAGAAGCGAAAGAAATCGAGTGGGATATGTTCCGCACACAAGTGCATCCGTGGGAACGTGAACAATATTTGCAAATGTATTAATAACAAAATCCCTCAGCGCAAACGGCGTTGGGGGATTTTTGTTTTGCGGAAAAGAATAATCATTTTTTATTCTTGCACCATATGAACGACAGTTATTTTTTGTGTGATGATCGAAATATGGTATTGCAACGTTTGAATAAACATCTAATACCAACGCTGCATAAGTATATAGTAAAAAAATGATTGTTCAGTTGTTGGGGAATGTTAAAGAAAGAATGGCACTCTTTGTTGTTACCCGTGTTTAGCTTTTGTTCTGTAAAGTCTTTTACCTACACAAAATTATTCAGTAACATATTATAATATTTTTACCATAAGTCTCCTCACTTTAAAGAGGTATAGGTGGGAGAGGATTATTAAATGAAAACATGAGCTGATTTAGTGTGTAAACTAATTCTGTGAAGGAAGGACAGAATAGATATGAAAGTAGGCATAGCTTTAGGCGGTGGAGCGGTACGCGGATTAGCCCACATTGGTGTAATAAAAGTTTTAAAAAAGTACGAAATACCGATTGATTTTATTGCAGGCACCAGCATGGGAGGTGCAATTGGAGGCTTAGTCGCCGCTGGTATTGACATTGAAGAAATTGAAGAATTTATCTTGAGCACTCCATCCTATCGATTCATGGATCTCGGAATTCGGAAACGTGGGCTCATAGCAGGAAATAAAATATACGCCATGCTTATCCATTTTTTAGAACAAAAAGGACTTGGGGATATTAAAATCGAGAATCTAAAGATTCCTTTTCGGGCGGTTACAGTAGATATAATAAAAGGAAAAGTTTTTGTTTTTGACGAAGGAAGTCTTAGTTTAGCCATTCGAGCCACCACATCGGTACCAGGTATTTTCTCTCCAGTTCATTATCAAGACAAAGTGTTGGTGGATGGGGGTGTTTTGAATAACCTTCCAGCTGATTTGCTTCGGGAAGAAGAGATGGATGTAGTTATTGCTGTGGATGTCGAAAGAGAACATGAAGAACAGGAGCCACGTAATCTTTTTGAGGTGGTTTATCGTTCGTTCACCATTATGATGACAAGGCAGCGCCGTGCCAATCTTAAGTATGCGGATGTGGTTTTTCGTCCAGAAGTTGGGCACATTTTAGCGTTTGACACAAGCAAAATCCGAGAGTGCATTGACGCAGGTGAACGAGAAGCTCAACACAAGATTCAAGAACTGATGAAATTTTTAGAATGAGGTAATTCATCTAAAACATTAAAAAGGTGGAACAACCATTTTCAACAATTAGAAAAAGGAAACGAGTAAACACTGGGACCTATGTGAGAGTCCTGATGGTTATGGAGGAAATTATCTCTATTTGAATAGAAATCTAAAAAAATAGCATTTTCTCGGATTTACGATAAAAATATTATGTAAATAACATACTAGTCAAAAACAAAACGTTAATTTACAATGAAATACTTTTAACTATATATGGAGGACGTTTTATGATTGAAAAAATCGATAAAATAATGAACATACTCAAACTCTCTGAAAAATTAAAAATGGAATTACGCCACAGTTGGCTATCCAATGGAAGACAGGAAAGCGTTGCTGAGCATACGTGGAGAGTGTCACTCATGGCAATATTAGTCGAACCGTTTTTAGATCAAAAAGTGAATCTCGAAAAATTATTAAAGATGATTATTATCCATGACCTAGTGGAAGCGGAGGCTGGCGATATTCCTGCTTTCGACACAATTAATAATCAAGAACGAAAAGAGAAAAAGAGAATTGGAAGCTCTACATAACATTCACTCCCGCATGAACTGGGTGAAGAGCTATATCGCTTATGGATGGAGTTTGAACATAAAGAAACGTATGAAGCGAAAGTTGCCAATGCCTTGGATAAACTAGAAGTCCAGCTGCAACATAACGAGGCAGACATTTCAACCTGGCTGGAGATTGAATATGCCATGACCTACAAAATGAATCAATACGTTCAGTTTGATAGCTTCCTTACACAATTAAAAGACGTGATTGAAAAAATGGGGGAGGACAAAATGAAGGAAGCGGAGATTGAGGTAGAAAAGTATAAACTACAAGTTTAAATTAATCACTTTTTAGTCGGTTGCGGTGAGAATATAGAATTTACTAAATCAAATATTTTAAGTTTTGGGTATGAGGAAAATCATTTGTTTATGAGAAAATTTCTAATTTTATGAGCACCGATGCCACGTTTGTGGGAAAGTATGTTGAATTTATGAGAAAAATTACTAGGTTTATGGGAAAAAATTTTAGAATTATGAGCACAGATTACTCGTTATGGGAAATATGTTGAATTTATGAGCAAAATTAACAGGTTTATGGGAAAAGATTTAGGATTTATGAGCACTAATGCCAGTTTTATGGGAAAAAATTATGAATTATGAGCACTAATAACACATTTATGGGAAAGTAAATTGAATTTATGAGCAAAAATGACAGGTTTATTGGAAAATTTGTTGGATTATGAGCACAAATGACACATGATGTTAGAAATGAGCACCAAAGACTCGTTATGGGAAAAAATTTTCAATTTATGAGAAAAAAAGTTTTATTTATGGGAAATGATTTTCGTTTTATGAGAAAAAACGATTTGTTTGTGAGAAATTTTATCGATTAATGAGCAACAACGATACGTTTATTTATTCAAATTCACAATAATAATATTATGTAAACATGAACAATTATAGCTCATTTTCTTATTATCTATCTTTTTGAAATTAGATCCTGTAAGAACGCCACCAATACATGAATCGTTTTTTTAAAGAATAAGATGATAGAGGATAAATGAACGAAGGGGTGGCTTTATTGCAAGAGGCGTTTGTTTCAAGGTCGCTTGATGAAATTCGTTTTTGGTCGCGCATTATGAAAGAACATGCGTTGTTTTTAAGTTTAGGATTTCATTACGATGATACTGCATTAATTGAAGAGGCGAGAAGTTTTATTCCGAAATTTGAACGAATTGAAGAGCAACTGGAACGGTTTTCAGTATCGGCCGATCCACAACAAATCGCTCAATTTAATCGACACGTGTATGAAGCGGCAGTTCAAATTTGGGCGTTCAAACGAAAAGTGTTGGAGCTAACGTTACAATGTAAAATTCGGTCCAATAACTACGCTTTATTAATTGATCACACTAGTCGAGAGGCAGCCTATTTTGCTAATCGACTAAAAGAATTAAATGAAGGAAAGCTCACACCAACTCCCGCGTCTGTCATTAAAGAAAACGTCTTTTTCTTAAAAGTAATGGCTGATCACGCGAAATTTATTGGTCATTTGCTCGATCCTTCGGAAAGAAAACTCGTCGAGCAAGCGAGAGAATTTAGCCATGATTTTGATCAATTGCTCTATCAAGCCATCGATTTAGATTCCATGCGACCACAATCAGAAACCAAACCCATTTTAACCCAATTTCTTGATCAAAATCGAGTGTCGGTGGCTTCGCTCCGGAATTTTAAAAAAGCGGCGAAAGAGCTAATTGAAGAGTGTAAAATAAAAAGCAATATTCCTCCACTGTTGGCAGACCATGTGTTCCGAGAAGCAGAAAGATTTCTAATGATTATCGATAGGTTTGATGAATATTTACAATCAAACAATTCATGAACTGTATGTCAAGTATCATTCACTGACTCTTCTTCGTGGGTCAGTTTTTCTTTTATTGAAAACTAGGAGAGCAGATGGTAAAATTTTAAAAAATTCCAAAAATGATTGAATGAGGGGATGGACATGCAGGGGAAACAGTATCACTCAGTACATTTATTTCGTAGACGACTGGAACCATTGCTTCAAAAAAACGAAGCGGCGCACAATTTATTTTACGGCGTTTTGTTAAAAATAAATGAAACCAACTCTCCAATATTTATGGGACTAGTAGAAAAAGAGAATCGAGTCGTCATGGGGTTTTTACAAACGAACCCAGCACAAATCATTGTAGCGACATTTTCTGCATTAGATGAACAGGATTTAGAAGCCATTGCTCTTTGGTTATATCAGCAAAAAATTCAAGTGCCAGGATTGATAGGAAAAATAGAGACCATTCATTCCCTCGTTAAGGCATATGAACGATTGACAAAAGTACAGTACGAGGTCCGAATGAGGCAACGGATTTATCAATTAACGGAAGTCGCACCCCTTCCGAAAGTAAACGGGTTATTTCGAAAAGCCATAGAAAAAGATACTCCAATCATCTGCCGTTGGATTCATGAATTTTGTGAAGAGATAGGAGAAGTAATCACGTTTGAAGAGGCAAAGAAAGAAGCAACCAAATTGATGAAAGAAGAACGAGTTTTTGTTTGGGAAGTTAATAGCCAACCGGTATCAATGGCTTGTTGGACCCGGCCGACGAAAACAAATGTAACCATCAATTTGGTATTCACGCCGAAGGAAGAACGAAAAAAAGGTTACGCGACCGCATGTGTTGCTCATTTATCACAGCACTTACTCAACCAGGGCTATAAAAGTACGTCGCTTTATACCGATTTAGCAAACCCTACTTCCAACCATATTTATCAAGAAATCGGCTATCGGCCGATCTTGGACTCGATCTATTATCGACAGGCATAAATGAAAGATTAAATTGATTCTTATTCCGCTCAATTTGTATCGGGTATGGGCCGGGTGTATATTTACTTACGCAACTAGCAAATGTTCATAGATTGATGTCTGTTAAACGATACTGTTGATTTTTATACATTACGCTTGTGGCGGACGCTTTCCGCGGGAAAGCCGCAAGATGCTTCCCTCGCTACGCTCAAGTATGGGTCTTGCCTGGCTTTTTGTCCCCGCTGGAGTCGCCGCCGTGTGAACAACTTGCTAAAAATCAACAATGAAATAAAACATCCCTTTACAAAATGTGACGTTTAATGGTTTGTAAGTCCATGAACTACAAAATTGATCCAGTCAGTTATAGAAAATGAAATATCACATAAAAAAAGCAAGTTCTTCGGTTAGAAGAGCTTGCCTTATTAATTAATGAATTTGACGGTATACACCAATCACTTTTCCTAAAATCGTTACATTTCGTAAAAAAATCGGTTCTAATGTTGGGTTTTCTGGTTGAAGGCGAATCATATCTTTTTCTTTAAAGAATCGTTTAACTGTTGCTTCATTATCTTCGGTCATTGCTACCACAATATCTCCGTTATTCGCTGTCTTTTGCTGACGGACAATAACGTAATCGCCGTCTAATATTCCAGCGTCAATCATACTATCTCCCATAACTTCCAGCATAAACACTTGCTCATCAGCTGGAGCCAGCCGTTCTGGAAGTGGAAAGTATTCCTCCACATTTTCAATGGCCGTAATCGGTTGTCCAGCGGTTACTTTACCGACAATAGGGACATTGACTACGTTCTGTTTTGGAATTTGATCTTCCTCTAAGTCGAGAATTTCTATTGCACGAGGCTTCGTCGGATCCCGGCGGATGAGACCTTTGCTCTCTAGGCGAGCTAAATGGCCATGAACGGTTGAACTTGAGGCCAAACCGACAGCTTCACCGATTTCGCGAACGGAAGGTGGGTATCCTTTTTTCCGAACTTCTTCTTTAATAAACTCTAAAATATCTTGTTGTCGCTTCGTTAATTTTTTCATCGTTACGCACCTCGATCTCACTTCTGTTGGTAATATTATAGCATGTCTTTCCAACAAATACAAACATAAGTTCGAGTTTTTTGTTGACACCAAACGGATGTTCGTACTATAATCAAATCGAACAAACATTCGGTTGGAGGGATCATGAATGATCAACCTGTTGTGGAAGAAATATTCTTATGTTATGATTCTATTCATCGTTTCGATGATTTTTGGAATAACGATGCTATTTATGACCGAAGACAAAGATGAATCGTTTATGATAATTGTTGTGAACGAAGGAGATACGCTATGGTCTCTTGCGGAACAATATGCCGAACAGCATCACATGACCAAAACGGAGTTTATTCAATGGGTTCAACAAAAAAATGAATTGAAAACTTCATCTGTCATTCATGCAGGAAATACGTTAGTCATCCCGGTAAAAGCAACAATTGACTCATCCCATCACCAGTTTGCCTATGATTCTACTCAATAGACAAGGAGATGCTTATGAACGCGATTCTTTATTGCCGAGTCAGTACAACGAAAGACACCCAAGAAACCTCACTCGAACGGCAAGAAGAAGAATTACGACAGTTAGCAGATAAGTACGGATTTCACATTAAAGCTGTCATTAAAGATCAGGCAAGCGGCTATGAGCTTGACCGCCCTGGAATGATGGAGCTTCTCGATCGAATCAAAGAAGGTTCCATTGATGCCATTCTTATTCAGGATGAAACACGCTTAGGAAGAGGAAATGCGAAAATTGCTCTTCTTCATGTCATTATGAAAGAAGGCGTTAAAGTTTACAGTATGTCCCATCAAGGTGAGCTCCAATTATCGGAATCAGACTCCATGGTTCTTCAAATAGTAAGTATGGTGGAAGAATACCAGCGAAAAATACATAATTTAAAAATTAAACGGGGAATGAAACGAGCCGTTGAACGCGGGTATCGACCGGAAAAAAATTTACCGCGTCATTCATCTGGAGGAAGAGATAAGAAGGAACTTCCGATTCAGGAAATTGTTCGTCTCAGGCAAAATGACCTTACATTTGAGGAAATTGCTGCAACACTACGGGGATTTGGCTATGATGTATCGAAAGCGACTGTTCATCGTCGTTATCAAGAGTATATAAAATCATTTCAGGAAAGCTAAACACTTGTCAAATAGCGATGATTTTTGTAAGATGACGATAGTCTAGAAAGGAAAAGGGGCAAAACAATGCTTTCAAAAGAGAAAATCGCTCGAATTAATGAACTTGCCAAAAAAGCAAAATCAGTCGGCTTGACCGAGGAGGAAGCGAAGGAACAAAGTCGCCTTCGTGGAGAATATTTACAAGCTTTCCGTCAATCCATGAAAAAAACGATTGAAAATGTACGCATTTTCGATCCAAATGGGGAAGAAGTGACTCCGAAGAAACTTCGTGACATTCAATTGAAGAAAAAATATCATTAATTTTCCAACAAGCTCGAACAGTAAAAAATGGTTCGAGCTTTCTTACTTTTATTAGAGTTTGACCGAATTTAAGCTAATTTTTATTGAACAATAGTCTAAAGCTAACGTTTATATTGGTAAGACGTCTGATTTCTTATTCTTTTCGGTTGTTTTCCGTTGAAAAGGGGATTAATATTATAGAGTAAGGTTATTATAGAAAGGATGTATATCATGTTTGATAAAACGGATCAACTCGCGATTAATACGATTCGTACGTTATCGATTGATGCGATTGAAAAAGCAAATTCTGGACATCCAGGTATGCCTATGGGGGCAGCACCAATGGCATATACGCTTTGGACGCGTTTTATGAATCATAACCCAAAAAACCCTCAATGGTTTAACCGTGACCGATTTGTCCTATCTGCTGGTCATGGCTCGATGCTATTATACAGTTTGCTTCATCTATCTGGATATGATGTAACAATGGATGACTTGAAAAACTTCCGTCAATGGGGTTCAAAAACACCAGGGCATCCAGAATTCGGTCACACTCCAGGAGTTGAAGCAACGACTGGTCCACTTGGACAAGGTATTGCTATGGCTGTCGGTATGGCAATGGCGGAGCGTCATTTAGCAAGTGTTTATAACAAAGAAAACTTCCCTGTAATTGACCACTATACATACACCATTTGCGGTGACGGGGATTTAATGGAAGGAGTTTCTCAAGAAGCAGCATCTTTAGCAGGTCACTTAAAACTTGGAAAATTGATCGTTCTTTACGATTCAAACGATATCTCATTAGATGGAGAACTTCATAAGTCTTTCTCTGAAAGTGTGAAAGATCGCTTCTTAGCATACGGATGGCAATATATTCGTGTAGAAGATGGCAATGATGTAAACGCGTTAGCCAAAGCCATTGAAGAAGCGAAAGCTGATCAAACACGCCCAACAATGATTGAGGTCAAAACGGTCATTGGATACGGTTCACCAAATAAAGCTGGTACGTCTGATGTACACGGCGCTCCATTAGGTGCAGACGAACTAAAATTAACGAAAGAAGCGTATAAATGGACATTCGAAGAAGATTTTTATGTACCTGAAGAAGTTTATGCTCGCTTTGAAGAAAAAGTGGTCATTCCTGGTTCTGAAAAAGAAAAAGAATGGAAAGCAATGTTTGCTGAATATAAAAAGGCTTTCCCTGAACTTGGAGAACAATTAGAAAAAGCGATAAAAGGTGAATTACCAGAAGGATGGGATAAAGACATTCCAGTTTACGAGGTTGGAACAAGTTTAGCAAGTCGTGCTTCTTCTGGAGAAGTGTTAAATGCGATTGCGAAAAATCTACCTTCATTCATCGGTGGATCGGCAGACTTAGCGGGATCCAATAAAACGACGATTAAAGGAGAAAAAGATTTCTTACCAGGCTCCTATGAAGGTCGTAACATTTGGTTTGGTGTGCGTGAATTTGCGATGGGTGCAGCCATGAACGGGATGGCGTTACATGGTGGATTACATGTCTACGGAGGTACGTTCTTCGTTTTCTCTGATTACTTGCGTCCAGCGATCCGTTTAGCTGCGCTTATGGGACTTCCTGTGACGTATGTATTTACGCATGATAGTATCGCTGTTGGGGAAGATGGTCCGACTCACGAGCCGATCGAACAGCTTCCATCATTACGGGCGATGCCAAACTTGTCTGTTATTCGTCCTGCAGATGCCAATGAAACAGCAGCGGCATGGCGTTTAGCCGTCACTTCCAAGTCCACTCCTACCGCGCTTGTGTTAACACGCCAAAACTTACCAACGCTTGAAGGTACAGCTGAACGTGCACAAGAAGGGGTGGAAAAAGGAGCATATGTAATTTCACCAGCTGCGAAAGAAACAGCGGATGCCTTACTTCTAGCATCTGGTTCAGAAGTAAGCTTAGCCGTGGAAGCTCAAAAAGTTTTACGTGAAGAAGGTATTGAGGTAGCGGTGGTAAGTATGCCTTCTTGGGATCGTTTTGAAGCACAATCGGCAGAATACAAACAATCCGTTTTACCGAAAGAAGTGAAAAAGCGTCTTGCGATCGAAATGGCAGCATCTCTTGGTTGGGAACGCTACGTTGGTGACGAAGGTGATATTTTAGCTATTGATCGTTTTGGAGCATCTGCCCCTGGATCAACAATCATGAAAGAATACGGCTTTACGGTTGAAAACGTTGTAGCTCGTGTAAAGGCATTACTTAATCAATAATGTATTATCCGAGGGCGATTCGTTCGCCCTCTTTTTTTTTTAGGGGATTGGAGGCATACATAATGGCGCTAATAAAAAGACAAGAACTTTCAACATCCGAACGTGAAAAGTATCTCGAACTTTTATTACTTGCAGATGAAGATGAATGGATGGTTCGCTCTTATTTTCGAAAAGGATGGATGTTTCGTTTCACGGTCGAGGATGAAACAATCGGTGTTGCTCATTGTTTACCAATAAACGAGACGACGGTCGAATTGAAAAACATAGCCGTCGTCCCGCAGTGTCGCGGAAAAGGATTGGGGAAACTAATGGTTCAAAATCTCTTACACTGGGCACAAGATAAAGGTTTTTATGTAATGGAAGTTGGAACAGCTAACTCTAGCATAGATAACATCGCTTTTTATCAAAAATGTGGGTTTCGTATGAAAGAGATCAAACGGGATTTTTTTCGTGCGTATTCAAAACCAATTGTCGAATTCGGAATACAAGCATTGGATATGGTTATGTTTTCGTATGACCTCAAACATGTAAAAGTCAACAAGTTCGACTATATTCGACAAAAAAAGTGAATCTTTCAAACAGCTTTTGACAACTTCTCCACGTTTCGTTTCGCTATAATAGAAAAAAGTGGACGTGGGGAGGAGAACGATGCGGTGTTATCATATTTATTCCATTTCGGAAGATATAGCGAACTTTTTTTATGGCCGTGAGCGATTGTTCTACAATTTATTTCATGAACACCAATATGCACCAAGTGATTTAAAACAAATTATTGAACAACAAATTCAATATATAACACTTCCCTTTCCTTTATTGCACCTGCATCGAATGATTTCTCAGCGATTGAGTAAACGAAGTGATTATGTTTCAGAAGGAAACGTGTATTGGATTGGTAGGGAAGATGAATCAAATCGAGCACAGTTAGAAATTAATAAACGGAAATTATTGTTATATGCTTGGGGAAGCTATGATGCCGAATCGATTTTTTTTGAAGCGCTTCGACAAATGGACGGACGATTGTTAGCGATTGATTTGCAAAATGAACGGTATGGTTGGTTAAAACCGTTAAAAGAGAGGAATTATATAATTACTTGAGAAAAATGAATGGAAATATTGTATTATGTTACAAGGTTTAGTACACTGTATGGTAGACAACATGAAGGAGGAAATAGAAGATGTGGGATGTTATTCTAGTCGGTATTCTGGCGTTAATTGCCGGAGTAGCACTAGGATTTTTCATTGCTCGTAAATATATGATGAGCTATTTAAAGAAAAATCCGCCGATTAATGAACAAATGCTAAAAGTAATGATGATGCAAATGGGAATGAAACCTTCCCAAAAGAAAATCAACCAAATGATGAATGCGATGAACAAACAGCTGAAATAAAATGGACATGCACTCTGGTCACTCAGAGTGCATTTTTATTTACGTAAAATCTCTTAATTACCAATTCTTCTAATTCTGTAAATCTTTTCTTTTTTAGAAAAGTTTGATAAACTTATGCATTAGTCAGTGAATAATGAAGTATTCGGAGGATTCAACGATGAGAGTTTTTCTCGATTTAATGTGGTTTTTTAAACAAGAAAAAAAGGCATATTTAACCGGTATATTTCTTTTATGTCTTGTCGCTATTTTAGAACTTGTTCCACCGAAAATCATTGGCATGGTCGTAGATTCCATAAAAGAAGGTACATTAACGTTAAAGCAGCTTTTGCAATGGATGGGCATACTTGCGACAGTTGCTTTATGTATGTATGGACTCCGCTATTTTTGGCGAATGTTGATCTTCGGTTCAGCGGTAAAATTATCAAAATTGCTCCGTAATCGTTTATATCATCACTTCACTTCGCTAAGTCCATCTTTTTATCAAAGGCGCCGTATCGGTGACTTGATGGCCCATGCGACGAATGATTTACAAGCCATTCAACAAACGGCAGGCGTAGGTGTTTTAACGCTTGTCGACTCGTTAGCGACAGGAGGCTTTGTCATTATCGCCATGGCAACGACCATAAGTTGGAAATTAACTTTGATCAGCTTAATCCCTATGCCTATTATGGCCTTATTAACTAATTATTATGGTACTTTATTACATAAGCGGTTTCACCTGGCCCAGGAGGCTTTTTCCTCTTTAAATGATAAAACACAAGAAAGTATTGCAGGCATCAAAGTCATTAAAACATTTGGTCAAGAAAAAGAAGATATTGAAGCGTTCCGGAAACAATCGGATGATGTAGTTCAAAAAAATATGTCAGTAGCTCGTATTGATTCTTTATTTGATCCGACCATTTCTATTATTGTTGGATTTTCCTTTTTCTTAGCCATTGTATTTGGTGCCCGTTTCGTGCTTCAAGGAGAGTTAACCATTGGGCAACTTGTTTCCTTTACGACCTACTTAGGTCTTCTCATTTGGCCGATGCTTGCTTTTGGCTGGTTATTTAATATTGTGGAACGGGGAAGAGCTTCGTACGACCGTGTCTCTAGCTTATTACAAGAACAACCAGACGTTCAAGACACGCAAAAAGCGATTGATAAGGTTCCGTCAGGGGACATTGAATATCGCTTAACGTCGTTTACCTACCCCAATGATACACAACCCGTTTTGAAAAATATTTATTTTACGTTAAAAAGAGGGGAAACGTTAGGGATTGTTGGAAAAACAGGATCCGGCAAAACGTCTCTAATTAAAGCGTTATTAAGAGAGTTTCCAGGAATGAAAGGAGATATTTTAATTGGCGGTTATTCTATTACGGAATACCAACTAGATACCTTACGTGAGGCAATCGGATATGTCCCACAAGATCATTTTTTATTTTCGGCATCCATTCGCGACAATATCGCCTTTGCACGTCCACAAGCTAGTCAGAAAGAAATTGAAGAAGCGGCTCGGCTCGCCCATATACATGATGATATTGAGCAGTTTCCGGAAGGATATGATACGGTTGTTGGGGAGCGTGGAGTTTCTTTATCTGGAGGCCAAAAACAACGAATCTCCATTGCCCGAGCCTTGCTAATCAACCCAGAAGTGTTAATATTGGATGACGCGTTATCCGCCGTTGATGCGAAAACGGAAGAGCAAATATTACGTTCCTTAAAAGAAAATCGAGTCGGGAAAACGACCATCATTACCGCGCACCGATTAAGTGCCATTCAGCATGCGAATTTAATAGTAGTTCTTGAAAATGGAATAATCATACAAAAAGGAACGCATGACCAATTAATGAAGGAAGAGGGATGGTATAAAGAGATGTATGTCCGTCAACAGCTGGAAGAACTTGTTGAACATGGAGGGTAAAGGATGGAAAAAGGAACAGTAATGTCGGCGAAAGAACAAAGGAACGTTTTTATTCGTTTAATGAAGTATACCAAACCCCATTGGAAACCGATTGTATTTGCTTTTTTCTTATTAGCTTTATCAACCACAGGGGAAGTTCTTGGTCCGATTCTTGTTAAAATTTTTATCGATGATTACTTAACACCGCAATATTTTCCACAAGGGGCACTTGTGACATTAGCGGTAAGCTATTTAGGAATTCATTTTTTAAAAGTCATTATTTCCTATTTTCAATTGTTAAAATTTCAAGAGATTGCGTTAAAAATTATTCAGCAGCTTCGTATAGATGTGTTTACAAAAGTACAATCACTTGGTATGCGCTATTTCGATAAGACCCCTGCTGGGAGTATCGTTTCTCGTGTCACAAACGATACGGAAGCGATCAAAGAGATGTTTGTCGAAGTGTTAGTGACGTTTATCCAAAGTAGCTTTTTCTTAATCGGTGTGTTCATTGCTATGTTTAGTTTAAATGTGAAATTAGCGCTTTTTTGTACAGCTATTTTACCAATTATTTTCCTTATTATGCGGACATATCGGAAATATAGTTCGACCTTTTATGCGGATTTACGCGAACGGTTAAGTCAATTAAATGCAAAGTTAAATGAATCATTACAAGGAATGGCGATCATTCAAGTGTTTCGTCAACAACGCCGTTTACGTGAAGAGTTTGGTGCGATTAATGAAAAACATTATGAAGCGGGCATGCGAAACATTAAATTAGATGGGCTACTGCTTCGTCCAGCGGTGGATGTCGTATATGTTTTTTCTCTAATTCTTATTTTAAGTTATTTCGGTATTACTTCGTTGAATAGTCCAATTGAAATTGGTGTCTTATATGCCTTTGTCAACTATTTAGATCGATTTTTTGAACCCGTCAACCAAATGATGATGAGGCTTTCTATGTTTCAACAAGCGATTGTCGCTTCCTCGCGTGTATTTAAATTGTTAGACGAAAAAGAAATGGAACCAGCGCAACAAGAGCAGCCAATTGAGATTAAACAAGGTGAAATCGAGTTTCGAAATGTTACGTTTAGTTATGATGGGAAACGAAATGTATTAAAAAACATCTCTTTTACAGCAAAACCAGGTGAAACAGTTGCCTTAGTTGGTCATACGGGAAGTGGAAAAAGTTCCATCATTAACTTGCTTATGCGCTTTTATGAATTTGAAGAAGGCGATATATTGATTGATGGACGCTCTATAAAAGCGTATCCGAAAGAAGAGCTACGAAAGAAAATGGGGCTGGTTTTACAAGATCCGTTCCTATTTTTTGGGACCATTAAAGATAATATTCGGTTATATAATGAATCACTTTCCGATGAAGAGGTGACCCAAGCGGCCAAATTTGTGCAAGCCCATCCGTTTATCGAACATTTACCAAATCAATACGACCATCAAGTGGTGGAGAGAGGTTCAACTTTCTCTAGTGGTCAACGTCAGCTGATTGCGTTTGCACGAACGATTGCGACCAATCCAAAAATTTTAGTATTAGATGAAGCAACTGCGAATATTGACACTGAGACAGAAGAGGCCATCGGAATTGCGCTAGAAAAAATGAGAAAAGGACGAACAACGATAGCGATTGCTCATCGGTTATCTACGATTCAAGATGCAGACCAAATTTTAGTATTACATCAAGGGGAAATTGTAGAACGCGGAAATCATCAAGAACTACTCGCTATACGAGGGTTGTACTACAAAATGTATCTTCTTCAAAATGGGTTAACGGAGAGTATGGAAAATATCGTTTCTTAATAAATGAGAATGACATATAACATCGCCTTTGTTATAAATATGGTTCCAAGGATATCCCTCTAGGACAATGTACGGAATAAAGTGAATGGCATAAGTTAGAAATGGAAGAATCATAATTGAAAGGAGAATATGCTCGATGTTTCCATTTCCTGTAGAAGATTCTCGTAATTGGTATTGGGGTAATCCTCATCATCCTTACCATCATTATGATTACCATTACGGACATCCGTTTCATCATCACCAACATCATGATCTTCATCATTGTGGATGCCATCATTACCCTTATGAACATCATTATTATCCACATACGCACCATGATGTTCATCAAGAGTATCATTATCATTACCCAATGCATGGGTACGGACAACAACCAACAGGTTTTTAATGGTAATCACCTAATTAAGAATAGAGCAGGGCGTTATAGAGCGAATACAATTATGGATTGCATTTACAGAAATAATAGACGAAAGTCCTATTCGTGGACTTTCGTCTTTATGATTTAATAACGTTTTTTATACTGGCGCATTTCCTTAGATATTGCTTTCCAACGGCGTTTTGAGTTGTGTTGAAGCCTTTCATTTTCTTTCCGAGCCACGTACGCTAACTCTTTTTGCAATTTACGATAGCTTTCTAGACGGTGAGGCGATAAGGAACCGTTTTCGATTGCGTTTCGCACAGCACATTTCGGTTCTGTATTGTGTTGGCAATCGTTAAAATGACAGTATTGTGCTAGTTGAATGATATCTTCAAAAGTTTCATCTAATCCTTCGTTGCTTTCCCATAATGATAATTCCCGCATGCCAGGAGTATCAATTACACACGCACCCTCTGGAAGATGAAATAGTACCCTGTTTGTGGTTGTATGACGTCCTTTATTATCATTTTGTCTTACTTCTTGAACCGCTTGATATTCTTCTTTTAGCCAATAATTCATAAGGGTTGATTTTCCAACACCTGAAGAACCGACAAGAGCAATCGTTTTTCCTACTTGTAAGTATGCTGATAATTCATCCAATCCTGTTCCTTCGTAACAAGATATTGGATGAACAGGAACTCCTAAAGCTACTGAATGAACTTTTTCCACGTACGTTTCAACATTTGAACATAAGTCAGCCTTCGTTAAAATGATAACCGGATTGGCTCCGCTTTCCCACGCAAGTACTAAATACCGTTCTAAACGCCGCACGTTAAAGTCATTCGTTAGCGCCATGACAAGAAAGATGGTATCAATATTAGCGGCAATGACCTGTCCAGTTGTTTCCTCTCCAGCTACCTTTCGGATAAACTGGCTACGCCGGGGAAGGATTCCTTGAATGAATCCCTTTTTTTCTTTCGGTAAAGCTTGAACAATGACCCAATCACCAACGGCCGGGAATTCATGCCGCTCGCTTGTCATGTATCGAAACTTTCCGGAAAGCTCACATAAATATTCTCCATCGTTTGTTTGTACACGGTACATCCGTTTATGCTCAATGGTTACGCGGCCTGGAATAAATCCTTTTTCTTCCCAAGGAAGAAATTCTTGGTGCCACGTTGTATTCCATCCAAATTGTTCAATAGTCAATCCATATTCCTCCTCTATGATTGATTGGCATCATAGAGGAATCGATACCCTATGAGCGATGTCCTTCTATGATGCGCATAATTAGAAAATAATAGGGGTGTTTGTTCATAACGGCCATATGCATCGCTCCTTTCGATTCGAAAATATACATACATATTATCAATGAAAAATACTGGAAGCAATAGGCGAAGAAATAAAAAAAGACCAATGATATTGGACTTTTTTGGTAATGGGTATCAAGGGTCGATTGATGGAGATGGGGCGTGGCGATTAACTAGTTTACAGTTTGGGCTGAAAGCGAACGTTTTTCCTTTTTCAAATATAGGCGATTGTATACGTTTAATAATGTATCAAGTTCTTGACTATGTTGGATGGCAATTGGTGATGATAGACCAGACTTTGCCACCACTTCAAATAATTCGTATCTCTTTTTTTCAATTTTTTCTAGTAACTCTTGTTTCGACACGGTCAGCTGTCCTTTCATTGTTTATTTTCAAATACTATGAAAAAACAGAACTAGAAATAATTGTAACAGAATATAGTTCAAGTATATCGAATAATGTTTCCAATTTCAAAGTAAAAATGTTATTACTTGTATGTTTTTTGTAAATATTGTTTGAGAGAAAGGGTGTCACAAAGTATTCACAATGGTTTTCTTTATGGAATCTATTATTATTTGCTAAAATATGAACATAGATTAAATAAAGGAGTGATTGACGTGACAGACGTCAATGTATGGGTAGCCTTAGGTGCAGGCTTTTTAAGTTTTATTTCTCCATGTTGTCTACCCCTTTATCCTGCATTTCTTTCTTACATTACTGGAATGAGTGTAAATGAAATAAAAGTAGAAAACGGGATGTTACAAAAAAGAAGTTTATTACATACCATTTTCTTTTTGATTGGTTTTTCAAGTATTTTTGTTGCTTTAGGTTTTGGGACGTCATTGATCGGAACGTTTTTTATCCAATATAAAGACTTAATTCGGCAATTAGGTGCTATATTTATTGTCGTTTTCGGTTTAATCGTTGCTGGAGTATTCAAGCCGAAATTTTTAATGAAAGATTCCCGTATCCAATTTACGAACCGTCCTTCTGGCTATGTAGGATCCATTTTAATTGGTATGGCGTTTGCAGCTGGGTGGACACCTTGTACCGGTCCAATATTACTTTCTGTTATCGCTCTTGCCGCATCAAACCCTGAATCAGGACTATTGTATATGGTAGCTTATACACTTGGTTTTGCGATTCCGTTTTTCGTCATGTCTTTTTTTATTGGAAGATTGAATTGGATTCGTCGGCATAATGTTGCTATCGTCAAAATCGGTGGTTACTTAATGATCATTATGGGTATTATGCTTTATTTTGACTGGATGACGGACATGATCAGTTTATTGTCAGGCCTATTTGGTGACTTTAAAGGCTTTTAATAGGCGATTTTTGTCGGTAAGTTACCCATTGTATAAAAAGTAGGACCTTTGTTATAATTTTTATAAGTAAATACGATGAATATATTGTTTATATTGGATATTTTTTGTAATAATACCCCTCGAAAGGAGTAGATGGGCCGTTAGCGAACATTTACAAATTTCGAAGGAACATCCATTTTTTTGAGGGGGAGATCAACATTTTTTTTGAAATTGTTTAGGTTATTGAGGAGGAACATCGGTGGCAAGAGTGTTAGTAGTGGATGATGCGAAATTTATGAGAATGACGCTAACGAATATGTTAAAAAAAGGAAATCATGAAGTTGTTGGCGAAGCAGAAAACGGACAAGAAGCGATCGAACGGTATCGGGAATTGCAACCAGATGTAGTGACAATGGATATTACCATGCCGATCATGACAGGGATTGAAGCAGTAAAACATATTTTAGAGGAATTTCCACAAGCCAAAATCATTATATGCTCGGCTATGGGGCAACAAAAGATGGTTGTAGAAGCGATTGAAGCAGGCGCGAAAGATTTTATCGTTAAACCATTCGATGAAACACGGGTCATCGAAGCAGTCAATCGAGTAGTCGGATAATAATTTTAGGGGCAAGAATCGTTCTTGTCCCTTTTTTTGTTTGAATGTGGTAACATAGAGCGGTGATAGACATTTGTTGATGATTATGTTATATAGTAAAATGGAAAAATGAATAGTGAAACAGTTAGGATGATTACTTATGAACGTATTGATTTCATCGGTTATCGCCATTTTCATGGGATGTCTCATTTTATTTGTTCGTATGAAAGCTTCTAAAAAACCTGTAAATGCGAAAAAAATTATATTGCCACCGCTTTTTATGAGTACTGGGGCTCTCATGTTTCTTCATCCGATGTTTCGAGTAGGTTTTGCCCAAGTGGTAGAGGCACTCGTTGTTGGAATGATTTTTTCGATTTTCTTGATTAAAACATCTAAGTTTGAAATTAAAGATGGTAACATTTATTTAAAACGATCAAAAGCTTTTATATTTATTTTAATTGGATTGCTGATTATTCGAATCATTGCTAAGTTCATTTTGAGCACTTCCATTGATGTAGGAGAACTTAGTGGAATGTTCTGGATTTTAGCATTTGGTATGATTGTCCCATGGCGCATAGCGATGTATATCCAATACATGAAGCTGCAAAAAAAGAATGACTGGATAGTAGCAACCAAAGGATAAGAATAACGTTTGGTTAAGAGTTACCATTCCTTAACCAAACGTTTTTTTGTTTTTTACCTTTAGGAGAGATGAAGTTTATCGATAGAGAAAATGATTATTTTTTTCCATTGTTGGTTGTTGTAGGGTGAATGACTTTGTCAGAAACAGTGCCGCCTGCTTGCTTGACATGGTAGCGGATGGTTTTTCTTGAGTTGTACACATACCCATCCATGGGTATATCATATTTCCTTTTTGATTTGGTGTGAAAAACAATCGAATGAGGAAGAGGAGAATGATCTTTCACATTATATACTATATCCATATGTTCAACATCCGACCATGGAATCCATGTTCCTTTCCAATCCGTTGTTTTATTCACATACACGCCATCCCTAGATGCATAGTAATAATCGTTAAAACCAATGAATGCAGTGATCAACGCTCCCAAAATAAGTACCGTGGCAGATCCTCTGCGAATGACCTTTGGAAGAAAAGAAAGTCCAATTAGAATAAAACTAATGCCTAGTAATATTTGGGATAGGGCTATGTAAATGTAAGATAACGATGTCGAACCAAAGAGAAAAACGCCATTTGGACGGAACAAAATACTTTTTATTAACCCTGATAGAAAAAGAGACGTGATAACGGAGGAAAGAATGAAAATAACTCCAAGCGCTATAAAAATGGTACGATTTGTGGGCTTTACCACAATGCCCCTCCTTTTTGTAGTTTTTGTAAAAATCTTACTGTTGATAGACAAATAATATATTGAATTTTTAAAAAATTCAAGTCTATATAAAAAAAAGCTTGGAGAACCAAGCTTTTAGAATAATTGTTCATACGGTGTTATATCAATTTCTAATTCTTTTAATTTTTTACGTAAAAATTTATGATCTCTTTTCGGGGTAGCTAAAATATACCCTCGTATCACTAAATCTAACGTCATTTGATCGGCTTTTTCTTTTAGAGCAAGTTCTCCTATCTTTCCGGCAATTTTTTGGCGGGCAACATCCCGGAATAATTCAGGTACAGGGCTCACTAATTCCTCTAATAAAGCTTTTAGTTCACTTGTCCAAAGATGGCGCGTTTCTTTTATGTAATATTCTTCCCAGTCTAGATCGGACTTACCGTCGGCTTTTGGTAACCGTTTTAAAAATTTACGAAACATAAAATAGCCACCAATCGCAAAAGAACCAACTAAAATAAAAATCCAAATTAATATAAACCATAAAAACCAGCCTTCAAGCATAAAACAACCTCCAAGTATGATGTAGATCAATGATCCGTATTGTCCATTCTCGTTTTCCATTATAGACAATAGGAAAAAAGTGTTGCAAGAATATGTACTTTTTCAAAAAAAACGGCTCTGTAAAACGATACTGTCATTACGCTTGTGGCGGACGCTTTCCGCGGGTAAGCCGCAAGCCGCTTCCCTCGCTAAGTTCAAGTATGGGTCTTGCTTGGCTTCTTGTCCCCGCTTGAGTCGTCGCCTTTCGCTCCATGTGAATAGCTTGCTAAAAATCAACAATGACATTTAACATAGCCAAAAAAAATAAAAACGAAAACAAAAATATATTCAGATAATTTGATAAATTACAACGAATTTAGAAAAACTTTACATTTTCTTTTTGTTTTGCTAATATTCTTATCGATCGCTTCAAAAAATTAGTATATTTCATTATTGTGAAAAAATTTTTTACTTGTGAGGTGGACGAATGATGAAAAAAATATGGGGGGCTACATTAGCGCTTGCCATTGTTCTTGGAGCTTGTTCCAACGACCAAACAGAAGAACAAAGTGCAAATGAACAACCTACAGAAGAAACTGAAACAGTAGATGTGAAGAAGGCCATGATGAATTTCTATATGGAAATGACGAACACGATTAATGAAAACGATACCGCATTAAATACATATCGTGAAGCGATGGAAAAAGAAAGTTCAGAAGAAATGGCACAGTTAAAAGAAGAAGCGTTAACATCAGCCGAAAAGGTTGTTGAAGCATTGCAAAGCGTCACGATTCCAACTGAACTCAATGCTTATGAAGAAACATTAAAAGAATCACTTGAAACTGTTGTTGGATCGTACGAAATGATCAAGGAAGAATTAACAAAGGAAGCACCATCTTTTGAAGCTGCTGACGCAAAATTTATGGAAGCCGATGAAAAAATTGCTAGCGTACTCGAAGAAGTTGGCTTACATAAGTCAAGCCTATACAATGATGTCAATATGTAAAAAAGTTCCAAGCTGACTCGAGAACCTTTGCCGAGTCAGCTTTTTATATATCAATTATTACTTTTAATGGATTCATTAAAGAAATTGTCAAATGAAGGATTCGTGAACAAGAGGGGGACAACATCAACTGGACCATCTTGTAAGTAAAGGTACGTAAGGCCGAATTCCTTGGAAACATATACATCTTCTTGTAAAAGGTAATGATCGTTTTTCCAAAGCGAACCTGTAATGGTTTTGTTCCGGACACTAGGATAACCATTCAATGACATCCAAAAGCAAATGAAACTAGTAACAAAGAGACCAATCGCACTAATGAGTAGAATCAGACGTTTGGAGGTCCATACGACTAATCCGATTCCGAAACATAGAAAAGAAAGAACAGAGAAGATATAACTTTGCGGGAGTATTCCGACCGCTGTTTCGTTGGTAAATTGGGCAATAAATATTTTCATAGGAATAATCGTGACAAATGGTAAGACGAAACTTGTGACCACTATTAGCAAACCAAGTTGTGTTCTTAATCTTAACAAATGCCTTTCCAATTGAATTTTCCACCTCCACTATCTACGAATGCCAAATGGAAAGTACATGAATTTAGTTATACATATGATTAGATGTTGAAGTTATGATTCCTACTTGAGTCGCGATTATCTTTTAACTTGTGAACATCTTAGACGTGAATCAGTCTTCAAGGTAAAAGGTGGGTGTCATTTTGATAAATTTTAATCAGTCTTAGTCTATTTTTGGAGGAATAGGAAAGTAAGTAGCCTATATAAAAGTAAAAGACGTTGCAAACAAAAATGCCCATTCTGTAGAAGGGGATTGTCGAAATTTATCGAAAATTTATTTCATAGAAAGTTCAGAAAATATTGACAATAGTCCATTTTTTTTCTTATGATTCAATTGAAACAGGTCAAAGAAAGGGGAGAGAAGATGAATTCGATTTGGTTGGCAGTCGCAGGTATGCTTGTGTTCACTTTAGGGTACCGGTATTACTCAAAATTTATTGCCGAAAAGATTTATCGGTTAGACCCGAACTATGTCACTCCAGCTCACAAATATAATGATGGAGTGGACTTTGTTCCGACTAGAAAGGTCGTGTTGTGGGGCCACCATTTCACTTCCGTTGCTGGAGCGGCACCAATTGTTGGACCAGCCATTGCGGTTTATTGGGGATGGCTACCGGCCTTTTTATGGGTTATTTTAGGGACTGTTTTTGCGGCTGGAGTTCATGATTTTGGGACGCTCGTGTTATCTGTACGCCATAAAGGGCAATCGGTCGGAACGATTACCAATCGGTTAATTGGTCGCAGTGCCAAAATGATGTTTTTATTTATTATCCTTATTTTAGTTCTCATGGTAAATGCTGTGTTTGCTTGGGTCATTTCGAATTTGTTTATTAAATTTCCGGCAAGTGTGTTGCCAGTGTTTATCGAAATCCCACTGGCGATTTGGATTGGCTATGCGGTATATAAACGAAAAAAAGAAATGCTTATACCATCAATTATCGCTCTAGTTATTATGTATGGAACAGCTGTACTAACAAGTAAAATTCCAGCCCTTCAAATCGACCTAGTGAAATATTTTGGAGGAGCAGAGAATACCGTATTATTTGGATTAGACGGCGTAGCGATGGCCTTTTTTGTCTGGATTGTTATTTTAATGGTGTATAGCTATTTTGCTTCGACATTACCAGTTTGGAAACTATTACAGCCTCGTGATTACATTAATTCCCATCAATTACTTATTGGGCTACTTATTTTATATTTAGGCCTTGTCTTTTTACAACCAAAAGTAACGGCACCAATGACGAATGCGAACGCCGATGTTTCTTGGTTCCCATTACTATTTATTACCATTGCGTGTGGAGCGATTTCAGGATTCCACGGGTTAGTATCATCGGGAACAAGTTCTAAGCAACTCGATAAAGAAACAGATGCTCGCTTCGTTGGGTATTTAGGTGCGGTAGGTGAAGGTTCGTTAGCCCTTATTACCATTATTGCCGTTACGACGGTATTCGCCACACAAGGTGAATTTTTGGCTGCTTACTCTTCATTTCAAGCTGCAAGCCAAGGAGGTCTTGGCAATTTTATTAACGGAGCAGCGTTGTTAGCAACAGGTATTTGGATTCCAGCTGATGTCGCACGTACGATCGTTTCCGTGATTGTTGTAAGTTTTGCCGCTACTACGTTAGATACGTCAGTACGACTTATGCGGTACATTATTTCAGAGATCGGTGCAGAGTACAACTTGAAACCGCTAACAAAAATGCACGTCGCGACATCGGTTGCAGTTTTATCTAGTTTAGCGTTAGTGTTATTACCGAAAGGACCAAATGGTTTCGGTTCAGGTGGTTACTTATTATGGCCATTGTTTGGAACGAGCAACCAACTGCTTGCAGGAGTAAGCTTACTTTTAATTACGATTTGGTTGAAGCGGCTAGGTAGAAACTATTTATTCACCTTTATTCCGATGGTATTCATTTTCTTTATGACTCTGTGGGCAATGGTTCAACAAGTCGTCTATAAATGGTCATTCGTTGGTAATGATCCGAATATGCTGTTATTCGTTCTTGGTGGACTCATCCTGGTATTTGTTTTCTGGATCATTCTTGTGGCAATTGCTGCTTTTGTTAACCGACGCCCTACCGATCCAATTTCCACAGATATGTAATGTTTGAGGAATAGGGAGAGTTACCCTATTCCTTTTTCTACACAAAAAAGGGGGTAGGAAAATGTCGATTCCTTTTTTGAAACAATTGAAAAATGCTATCGAAATTTACGATCAAATGTTAAAACAACCTCATCGTGCACAAATTCTAAGAGAAATTCGCGAGGAAGAAGATTTATTTATGCTGCTTTGTGCATCAGAAATGTTAGGGATTCCAAACCCGGCTTTTTATTATACATTGGAATTATATCCGCTGATAATTGAACGCTTCCATGAATGGCATCTTCGGATGGGAATGGAAAAATCTCCACTTGATGGAATCCGATGTTGTTAGGGAGGATAAAAGATGAAACGAAAACTGTATTTTGTAGGTGGAAAGGGAGGAGTTGGTAAAAGTACGACAGCAGCTGCTCTTGCCTTTACATGTAGTGAACAAGGATTAAAAACGCTCCTTGTTTCAACGGATCCTGCCCACAATGCGGCGGATTTGTTTCATATCAACGAAACGACACATACATATGTACAAGTTTCAAATCATTTATCCATCATAGAGTTAGATGCCGACATAGAAACTGATCAATATATAAGAGAAGTGAAAAAGAATATGAAAGGGCTTGTCAAAGGGACGATGATAGAAGAAGTGTATCGTCAGCTTGACCTTGTGAAAAGCTCTCCAGGTGCTCAAGAAGCGGCCGTATTCGACCGAATGGCCTCTCTAATTGTTGATGAATCGTCATTTGATGTGATTGTGTTTGATACAGCACCGACAGGACATACACTACGTTTACTTATGTTACCAGAATTAATGGGTGCTTGGATCGATGGGTTACTCCAACGTAGAAAAAATATGAAAGAACAATATTCACAATTCTTGTATGACGGTGATGTACCTGACGATCCGATTTACGAAGTGTTAATGAATCGACGGCACAAGTTTACAAAAGTTCGAGATATACTTACGGATCAGGAACAAACGGATTTTGTTTTCGTGTTAAATCCTGAACGGCTTCCTATTGAAGAAACGAAACGAGCAATCGAACAGTTACGCGCCTTTCAGATGGACGTTCGTCATCTTGTCATTAACAAAGTATTACCAAATGAAGGATTGGATTCTTTTTGGGAACAACGAAAACAGGTTGAACAAGAATATTTACAAATAATAAAAGAAACGTTTGACAAAGTTCAAATGACGTTTATTCCTCTTTTTCCACATGATATTCGTTCGTTGGAAGATATCCGAAATTTCAGTGCCCATATGAACCTCTCCCACCTACACATTGTTTAGAGGTAGGGAGACTTCTCGGTTAACATGTTAAATAATTTCCGTTACAGGACATGTTGTACATAGATAGGAAACACCCATTTCCTCTTTATTTTTTTGTATTCATTGTCATGCTCCACTGTTGGTTGCAAATCCAAGTAAAGTAGAGGCTCGTTTTTGTAGTTAACTTTACTAAAATGATTTGAGGATATTTGTTCAATATAAGGACATATATCCTCTTTTTTCTTACATAAGTAAATTATTATTTTGAAATCGAAAATTAGTCTATTATTTATACAATGTACGAAACATATGTTTTAAAAAATTATCAGAGGATACCCCATGTTCAAATTTGGTCATTTTACTTTAATTATTCATATAATTATTTATTAAACAGTATTTGGATGCTGCAATTCTCTATAATCAATTTTAATCTCATTACCTAAAAAAGGGGAAAGATCATAAGTGATAAAAATTAATCAAAAATTGATAGATGTTAGTCAAATCAACCACGAAAATTTATCGTATGAAAAAACTAAAATCCTTGAATTAATGGGGAAATACAACAAGATTTATGAGTATGAGACAATAGAGCAGCTGGAATTCGAACTGTCGGTTAGGCTTCAAATCATTCAAGCAGCTGTTTTGTTAAATAATAGTGGAGTCCAATTTGCAACCTATAGTACATCTACCTGCAACGAAAACTATTGGAAACTTGAGAAAAATGGAGCCTTTGTCCTTAAACCAAATGTTTTACCTCAAACTGCGATTGAAGATATCTTCCTTAATGGAAGCAAGTATGCATTTGAATGTGCTACAGCCATGGTGATCATATTTTATAAGGCTGTTTTAGAATCGATGAATAAAGAGCAATTTAATCGCCTTTTTTCAGGTCTTTATTTATACAATTGGGTATATGACCAGGATCTTAATCTTCGTACTCATGAAGGAACGGATTTTCTACCCGGAGATTGCGTTTACTTCAAAAACCCTGAACATGACCCTAAAACTTCACAATGGCAAGGTGAAAATGCGATTATCTTAGATGAGAATCTCTATTATGGACATGGAATTGGAATTACAACGAGTCAAATCATTATTAATTTTTTAAATACAAAAAGAAAGAAAAATTCCAATAAGTCAGCATATCTTACAAATCATATTACACGTTTAAATTTTGATTATTTAAGCCCTTTTAGATTAAAAATATTCCGTGAAAGCCCCCTTATATATCAGCAGTTTTCCAATCTGATCATTTCTAAAATTGGTTCAAAAACTTATTTTTTATAACACCTAAGATGTGGTATGGAAACGTCCTTTAGACATGGAATATGTATTCTCCTTTTTTTATCATTCGGGTCTGGATAAAACGTTGAGGAGTCTTTTTTTATTTTTTGGCTCTGTTAAATGATACTGTTGATATTTATACATTTCGCTTGTGGCGGACGCTTTCCGCGGGCAAGCCGCTTCCCTCGCT
>NZ_JBCNBW010000061.1:0-19488 GCF_050478865.1 Aeribacillus pallidus
TTATCAAAGAGAGAGAAGAAGGTGTTATTTTTTAATCATTTTTTGTGAATTATCTGAGCCCTTGAGATGATAAGCATGACCACCACATTTAGTATAGAGCCACATTTGTCCGAAACTCACATTATCGGCCTTTTCTCCATATGAAAAAAGCCGCAACATCGCGGCTTTTTCATTAAGAAAGTAATTCATCTACGATTTGTAAAATGGCTTTGCTATGTGTGTTTGCTTCTTCTTTAGAGCCTGCTTCAACAGCTTTATACCACTCTTCTGCATGTTGGAAAGCTTCTTGAGCTTTTTCTTCCCCTAGTATGTCCTTTAACGGCATCTCTAACATTTTTAAGAACATATTTCCTTCAAGGGCTTCAACACGAGCTTCAGTTATCACACCTTCATCAAGAGCAGCCGGTACTTTACCGTGATAACCTTTAACTTTCCCAGAAATTGCACGGATAAATAGTTTATTCACTTCATCAGCATTAATAGTACTTGGTTTATTTTTGTCTAAAGAGAACAATTCATCAAGCTTCATCGCTGCTTCTTCATCTCCAGAAGAAAGGGAACCTTTAATCGCTTGATAGAATCCGTACGCTTCTGCTTGCATAATTTTTAACTCTGCTTCGTCTGTTCCTTCTTCTATACCTTTAGCAATCTTTTCAGCATAAGAATTAACTGCTAAATAGTAGCTTTTGTAAATAGATTTATCCGTTATTTGTAAATAAACTGCAAAGTCATCCGCGTTTTCATTTGCTAATGCTTCTTCTTGTAGGGCAACACCGTTTTGAATGTTTTCGACTAAGCTGCTTTCACCTTGTAATTCATAATAGTTATCACGCTTTTCAGCCGTTGGAATAAATACTTCATTGATTAAATGTTTAATTTGTTCGAATGTATGCTTAGCTTCCTCGAATTTTTGTTCATTCGTTAGAGCTACTGCTTCTTTTTGTAAGCTTTTTTGTTTTTGATAAAAATAAGATTGTGTCACTTTATCAATTAATTGACGTGCAATGTTTTCATCTACTTCTCCATTTGTTCCTGCAGAAATTGCTGCTTGAATCGTTGTGTCAAGATCACCATTTATCGCATTCACGTTTGGCTGAAGATCAGATTGGTACGTATTTAAAACAAGATCCCAATCAACTTCTTGACCTTCTTTCATTTTCTCTAATTCTGCTTTCATTTCTTTATAAGCCGTTACTTCTTGGTCAATGGATAATGATTCTTCTGACTGCACTTGCTCATGTTCGTTAGTTTGTTCAGTAGGTTCATTTTGTTTGCTTGGTTCTTCACCATTACAAGCGGCTAATACTGCACTTGCCGCAATAAAGCTCATAAAAATTCGTTTTAACTCACGTTTTTTCATCACTGAATGCCTCCTATGTATCGATAACACATGTTGTTGATAATGATTATCATTCCCTTGATTATTATATCGATAATGATTCTCAATGTCAAACAATTTTTTTAAGGAATAGACAAAAATTAAACCCCCGAACAATCGGGGGTTTAATTTTCTTACATATGTTTGTTTAATAATTCAACTAATGCTTCTTTCGGTTGGTAACCGATCACTTTGTCTACCACTTCACCGTCTTTCATTACGAATAGGGTAGGGATGCTCATGACACCAAATTTACCTGCAGTTTCTTGGTTTTCATCTACGTTCACTTTTACGACTTTTACTTTATCGCCCATTTCTGCGTCAATCTCATCAAGAACAGGGGAAATCATTTTACAAGGTCCACACCATGGAGCCCAAAAGTCCACTAAAACAAGTCCTTGATTTGTATCTGATGTAAAGCTTTGATCAGTCGCATGTACAATTGCCATTATAAAATACCTCCTACATTAAAAAAATTCTACGGAAAGTATACCACTGATTACCTTAAGATGCTAACAATTTGTCTCGAATGTAATTTACCCTACATTTTTTTATGTATGCACAATGACGTATTCTTGGAACCCAAAAAAAGAGGGCTCCATTTATGAGCCCTCTTTGTAAATTAGGAAGAGGCGACTTTTAATTTTTTAAATTCTTCCGTTAGCATCGGAACAACTTCAAATAAGTCACCGACAATTCCGTAATCAGCTACTTTAAAAATGTTTGCTTCTGGATCTTTATTAATCGCGACAATGACTTTTGAGTTAGACATTCCGGCTAAGTGCTGAATTGCACCTGAAATACCACAAGCAATGTACAAATCTGGAGTAACGACTTTTCCTGTTTGTCCAATTTGTAGCGAGTAGTCACAATAGTCTGCATCGCAAGCACCACGGGAAGCACCAACAGCTCCGCCTAAAACTTTTGCTAGCTCTTTTAATGGCTCAAATCCTTCGGAGCTTTTTACTCCACGACCACCTGCGACAATCACTTTCGCTTCGGATAAATCAACACCTTCTGCCGTTTTTCGTACAACTTCTTTAATAATGGTCCGTAAATCTTTAATCTCCACTGATAAAGAAATGATATCCCCACTACGAGATTCGTCTTTTTCGAGCGGTGTAATGTTGTTTGGACGAACCGTCGCAAAAATAAGACCATTTTTCACTACTTTTTTCTCGAACGCTTTTCCGGAATAAATTGGGCGAGTGAAAACAACTTCACCGTCTACTACTTCTAATGCAACTGCATCTGAAATTAACCCAACGCCTAATTTACTTGCAATCTTCGGAGACAAATCCTTACCGAGTGCCGTGTGGCCAAAGACAATTCCTTCAGGCTTTTCTTGATCAATTACAGCCATCACCGCTTGCGAAAATCCGTCAGAAGTATATTGCTTTAATTTCTCGTCTTCAACAACAACGACCCGGTCTGCTCCGTATTGAATCAATTCTTGCCCTAATGACTTAACCGCATCTCCGATTAATACGCCTACAACTTCTCCATCGTCGGCAATCGTTTTTGCGGCTGCAATCGCTTCAAATGAAACGTTACGTAATGATCCGTCACGTACCTCTCCTAACACTAACACTTTCTTTCCCATTGTGTTACCTCCTGCGCTTTTAGTTTCACCCGATTAAATCACTTTTGCTTCTGTATGAAGAAGGCGTACAAGCTCTTTTACTTGGTCTTCTAATTCACCTTCTAAAATTTTTCCAGCTTCTTTTGCTTTCGGTAAGAATATTTCAACCGTTTTCGTTTTCGCTTCTACATCGTCTTCATCTAAATCTAAATCGTCTAGTTCTAATACTTCGAGCGGCTTTTTCTTCGCCTTCATAATGCCTGGTAGAGAAGGGTAACGAGGTTCATTTAACCCTTGTTGTGCCGTTACAAGAAGTGGCAATGATGTTTCAATCACTTCGGAGTCCCCTTCTACATCCCGAATAATAGAAACCTCTTTACCATTAATATCAATGCTTGTAATTGTCGTTACATATGGAATGCCTAACAATTCCGCCACCCGTGGTCCAACTTGGCCTGAGCCGCCGTCAATCGCCACATTCCCGGCAAGAATTAAATCGATTTCTTTATCTTTTAAATATTCGTATAAAATTTTCGCTGTTGTAAATTGGTCGCTTTCTTCCACATCATCTTCAATGTTAATAAGTACAGCTTTATCTGCCCCCATCGCTAAGGCAGTTCGAAGTTGTTTTTCGCTTTCTTCATTTCCAACCGTCACAACTATTACTTCACCACCATGTTTGTCACGAAGCTGAATCGCTTCTTCAACCGCGTATTCATCGTAAGGGTTGATGATGAATTCTGCTCCATCTTCAACAATTACTCCATTTGAAATCGTGATTTTTTCTTCCGTATCAAACGTTCTTTTTAGAAGAACATAGATGTTCATAACGAAACCTCCCGATTTTCGATATTATCCAAACTTTTTTTACGTTTGAAAGATTAAGAAAATTTATGTGAAAAAAATTATTTTCCTTTAAATTGTGGAGAACGTTTTTCTAAAAAGGCCTGGATGCCTTCCTTCGCATCTTCGGAACCAAATACTTCGCCAAACAATTGGGCTTCTTTTTCAACCCCTTCAGCAAAAGAAGAGGATTTCGCGTAATTTAATAATTCAATCGTCGCTTTTAGTGAGATTGGGCTTTTCTTAGCAACCTTTTTCGCAAACGCTTTTGCTTCATTTAACAACTCTTCCTCTCGAAACGCTTTGTTGGCTAAGCCCCATTGAACCGCTTCCACTCCAGAAATCGGTTCGCTTGTAAATAACATTTCCGCTGCTTTTGCCAAACCAACGTAACGCGGAAGGCGTTGCGTCCCTGCAAACCCTGGAATGATACCTAATTGTAGTTCCGGTAAGCCTAATTTGGCATTTTCGCTAACAAATCGAACATGACAAGCCATTGCTAACTCAAGGCCACCACCGAGTGCAGCCCCGTGAATAGCTGCAATAATCGGTTTCGAAAATTTTTCCATCTGTTCAAATACTTGTTGTCCGTTTCTAGCAAACTCTTCCCCAGATGAAATAACAGTAAATTCTTTGATATCTGCTCCGGCTGAAAAAAAGCGTCCTTCACCATGCAATAAAACGACACGAACATCATCGTTTTGTTCAATGTCATCTAACAATCTAGAAAGCTCTCGAATTAATTCGGATGAAAGGGCATTTGCAGGTGGACGTAAAATCGTAATAATCGCAACATGTTCGTCAGTTGTCATTTTTAAATAACTCATGTTCTATTCCCATCCCCTTCTCTTTGTCTTAAGAACCGCCACAGCCAGAAATAATGAGCTTATGAACAGCAGGTGCTAATGCAGTTAAATCATATTTTTGATCATTCATCACCCACGTGGTAACGGTTTCATCGATGGTCCCAAAAATCATTTGTCGAGCGAGACGAATATCTAAATCTTGACGGAATTCATTATTTTCGATTCCCTCTTTTAAAATACGATCGACCACGTTCAAATAACCTTTAAGTACTTCGTTAATTTTTAATCGAATATCTTTATTTGACTGTCGAAGCTCTAATTGCGTAACGATGGCTAAGTGACGATCTTCAGACATAATTTTAAAATGATTTTCAATCATCACTAATAACTTCTCCGCTGCAGTTTGTTTTCCTGCTATAACTTCATTTACTTTTTCAATAAACATCCCCATTTTTTCGCGAAAAAGTGAAATTAAAATATCCTCTTTATTTTTAAAATAAAGGTAGATCGTACCGTCGGCAACCCCTGCTTTTCTTGCAATTTTTGACACTTGCGATTGATGGTATCCATTTTCTGCAATGACAACAACGGCTGCATCGATAATTTGCTTGTATTTTGGTTTATTTCGTTTCAAACATGTCCACCTACCACAGTTGCTGAAATAAATGAATGATTATTCATTCATATCTTAATGATAAAACCCATCTGTACGAGTGTCAAGAAGAATCTAATAACTCGTTCAAAATGGGAACCAAAAAGAGTTAGGCTTGCCGCTCGCTCGCTTTCTTTTTCTCTTCTTCTACCAATGCTCGTCGTAAAATTTTCCCAACAGCTGTTTTTGGCAATTCGTCTCGAAATTCATATAAACGTGGTACTTTATATGCAGCTAAATGTTTGCGAGCAAATTGATCTAATTCCTCTTCCGACACCGTTTTTCCTTCTTTTAAAACGACATACGCTTTTACAGTTTCTCCCCGATACGGGTCTGGAACCCCTACAACAACGACTTCTTGAATGGAAGGATGTTCATACAACACTTCCTCCACTTCCCGTGGATAAATATTAAAGCCACCTGCAATAATCATGTCTTTTTTCCGGTCGACGATAAAAAAATATCCGTCTTCATCCATATATCCTAGATCACCAGTTAATAACCAACCGTCTTTTAACACTTGCGCCGTCTCTTCTGGACGATTCCAATACCCTTTCATCACTTGTGGACCTTTGATTGCAATTTCTCCAATTTCGTTTGGAGGTAATGGTTCTCCTGTTTCTAAAGACATCACCATAGCATCCGTATCCGGCCATGGCACACCGATACTACCTTTTTTTCGTTTTTTCTCCCAAATGAAATTCCCATGGCTTACAGGAGAGGTTTCTGTTAATCCATATCCTTCGACTAAATTTCCACCGGTTACTTGTTCAAATTTTTGCTGTACTTCTACAGGTAATGGGGCTGAACCGCTAATACACGCTTCAATGGAAGATAAGTTGTATTTCGAGATATCCGGATGGTTTAATAAGCCGATGTAAATCGTTGGGGCCCCCGGGAACAATGTAGGACGTTGTTTTTGAATTGTTTTTAACGTTGTTTTTACATCAAATTTTGGAAGCAACACCATTTTATTTCCTTGCATGACTGCTAAAATAAGCACCGTCGTCATACCGTATACATGGAAAAATGGCAAGATGCCAAGAATGACTTCTTTCCCTTTTTTCGTCTTATACAGCCAAGCAGCACACATCGTCGCATTCGCTACTAAGTTTTTATGGGTGAGCATAACCCCTTTCGGAAATCCGGTCGTCCCACCGGTGTATTGAAGAAGGGCTAAATCTTCTTCTGGATCGATGGAGATTGATAACGGTTGCGAGATTTCTTCTTTCATGATACGGGCAAACAGATGATGTCGGGCACTCGGCTCTACTTGAACAGATATTCCTTGCTGTTTCTTTTGTATAAAAGGGTAAATGATGTTTTTTGGAAATGGTAAATAGTCTTTGATAGCGGTTACAATTACATGCTCTAAAGGGGAGCTTTGCATCACTTTCGCCACTCGCGGAAATAATAAGTCGAGTGTAATGATTATTTTTGCTCCGGAATCGTTCATTTGATATTCTAATTCCCGCTCCGTATATAACGGATTCGTTTGCACAACAATTCCGCCTGCATACAAAATACCGTAATAACTAATCACCGACTGCGGACAGTTTGGAAGCATAATCGCTACACGGTCACCTTTTTCAACACCAAGCTTTTTTAAGTAATTCGCCAGTTTTAACGCGGAATTATACACTTCATGATACGTTAATTCCTTTCCTAAAAAGTGGATCGCAACATGATGCGGAAATTGTTCAGCTGCCCTTGTTAAAAAAGTTTGTAAAGGAATATTTTCGTATTCTAATGATGCAGGTATCTCCGATGGATAATGCTGTAACCAAGGTCTTCTTTCCATATGGCCCCTCCTTTTTCAGAATTTTTATATTCTTAATATAATTATATTATATCCAAACCATCGATACAATTTAAATCAGTGAGGGGTTATTTTTTCCATAGGCTATGTTATATTTCATTGTTGATTTTTAGCAAGTTGTTCACTGAAGCGAAAGGCGGCGAACCAGCGGGAACAGCAAGACAGGCAAGACCCATACTTGAGCGTAGCGAGGGAAGCGGCTTGCACCTTACCCGCGGAAAGCGTCCGCCACAAGCGTAATGTATAAATATCAACAGTATCGTTTAACAGACAACCATGCCAATAAAAATTGGCACATCGATAAATGAAATAACAGCAAAAGTTATCCACAGTTATTTCAGGGTAGAGCCTTTCTATAAAAAAATCAGCTTGCTCTCGCAAGCTGACCTATGCAAAAAACAATAAGTAAATGACACCAATTAGAAAAAAGCATCCGCACAATACAAGTAGAATTTTTGCTAATTTTTCCATTATGTTCTCCCCTTATGATATTCCTGCTCCGATGACGTAAGATAGGCCAATGGAAATGACCATTGAAATGAACCCGACCGCTCGGTTGTCCTGTTCGATTTCTTCGTCAATTTTAAATTTGGGGGTTAAAAATTCATAAATAAAGTAGCCGATTAATAAAAGAACAAATCCAAAAACTCCCCACATAATCATCGTAAAGAGGGTATCGTGTTGTTGAATGGAGTGACGAAAAATATTGGCAATGCCAAAAATTTTTCCACCCGTAGCCATGGCTACCGCCATATTTCCTTTTTTAATTTCTTCCCAGTTCCGATATTTGGTGACAAGTTCAAAAATCGCCAAAAAGATAATCATACATAAAATAACTACACTATAATATCCCGCGGTTTGGATAAACTCATTTTCCCAAAATGGATTCATCGTTTAGTTCCCCTTTTACCTATTTTAATTCCACGACAGTCACTCCGCTTCCGCCTTCCCCAGCGGCGCCAAGGCGAAAACCTTTCACTCGAGCATGATTTTTTAAATATTGATGAACTCCTTGTCTGAGTGCACCGGTTCCTTTTCCGTGAATAATGGATACTCTTGGATATCCAGCTAATAGGGCATCGTCAATATACTTTTCTACCTGGATTAACGCATCTTCATAACGCTCACCACGAAGATCAAGTTCCAGTCCAACATGATAATCTTTTCCTTTCACCGTTGCTAAAGGTGTTGTCTCAACGGCTGGTTTTGACTTAATAAACTCTAAATCCGACTCTTTCACTTTCATTTTCATAATCCCGATTTGCACTTGCCATTCGTGCTCATTTACTCGTTCCAATAGCGTCCCTTTTTGGTCGAAGCTTAATACTTTCACTTCATCTCCAGGTTGGAGAGTGCGTTGATTCTTTTTCTTTTCCAACGTTTGTTTCGATTTTTCCAATACTGGCACTGCTTCTTTTAATCGTTTTCTGGCGTCGATGAGTTCATGTTCTTTAATATCAGCCCTCTTTTCAAGGCGCAGTTTCCGTAAATCACGGATGACGGCTTCAGCTTCTTCTTTCGCTTTCTCAACAATTTGTTCCGCTTTTTTTTCTGCTTCTTCGTATAATTCATCTTTCCGTCGGTAAAATTCCATCATTTGTTGCTTGAGATCTTTATGAATTTTTTCTGCTTCTTTTAACAACTCATTAATTTCTTTCCATTCTTCATCTGCTTTTCGTTTACTTTCTTCTAAAGAAGCAATCATCTTGTCAACCTTGTTCGATTCGATGCTGACATGATTGCGAGCTCGCTCAATGATATTCGTATCCAAACCGAGACGTTTCGAAATTTCAAACGCATTGCTTCGTCCAGGAACACCAATTAACAATTTATACGTTGGACTTAATGAATCGATATCAAATTCCACGCTCGCGTTCATAACCCCTGATCGATTGTAACCATACGCTTTCAATTCGGGATAATGCGTTGTCGCCACCACTCGTGCCCCTCGCTGGGTGACTTCATCTAAAATGGAAATCGCTAGTGCAGCCCCTTCCTGTGGATCGGTTCCTGCTCCTAGTTCATCAAATAGAACTAAACTTTGGTCATCTACTTGTTTTAAAATATCAACAATATTCACCATGTGAGAAGAAAATGTACTTAAACTCTGTTCAATGGATTGTTCGTCCCCAATGTCAGCAAACACATGTTGAAAAACTGCTATTTCCGAGCCGTCTTGGGCGGGAATTTGTAAACCAGCTTGGGCCATTAGCGTGCATAAACCAATGGTTTTTAACGTAACCGTTTTTCCTCCGGTATTTGGACCCGTAATGACTATCGTTGTAAAATCTTTTCCTAGTTCAATGTCGTTCGGTACCGCCTCTTCGTAAGGTAAAAGCGGATGGCGCGCTTTCCATAATTGAATGATTCCTTCGTCGTTTAACACCGGTTTCGATGCCTTCATTGCTCGAGCAAAACGCGCTTTTGCCATAATAAAATCAACTTTGCTTAACGCATCTACCATCCGTAAAATTTCTTCCGCATGTTCACCGACTAATTGAGACAACTCAATTAAAATACGCTCAATTTCTTGTTGTTCCTTTAACCGAACTTCACGCAATTGATTATTCAAAGATACAATCGCCTCAGGTTCAATAAATAACGTTTGTCCCGAAGACGATTGGTCATGAACGATTCCACCATAATGACTCCGATATTCTTGTTTGACCGGAATGACGAAGCGGTCGTTACGAATAGTAATGATGGCGTCGGAAAGCATTTTTTGCGCATTCGATGAACGAATCATACTTTCCAACTTTTCTCTAACACGGCTTTCAGTTTGACGAATTTGTTGTCGCAGTTGCCGTAACAAGTCGCTAGCCGAATCGAGAATCTCCCCATTTTCGTCAACCGTCCGTTTAATACGTTGCTCTACAGCTGGAAGTGGATAAATCGCCTGAACAACCTCATGTAAGCACGGAAGGGAGTGCTCCTCTTCAATAAGTCCTTCAATGTAATTTTTTACACTACGGGCGGCTTGTATCGTGCTTCCGATTTCCATTAAATCAATCGAGTGTAGCATTCCACCAATTTGTGCTCGTTTGACATATGGTCGAACGTTGTAAATGCCGTCGAGTGGCATATGTCCTTTTAAACGTAATATAGTGACGCCTTCGTCCGTTTCATCTTGCCATCGTTTGACTTCTTCAAACGAAGAAGAAGGTACTAATTGTTTTACCTTTTCTTCTCCAAGTGTTGAAGAAGCATACGATAACAGCTGTTCGCGTATTTTATCAAATTCTAATGTGTGTAAAAGTCGTTCATTCATTGTTTCCGTGTCCCCCCTTACTGTTCATCATGGCGTTTTAGAAAATTCTTTAATTCGTCTATATTGTACGTATTTAGAACCGTTTCTTTCTTTAACCATGCTTTTCTTCCAACAGATACGCCAAGTTCCATGAAGGATAGATGATTAATATGATGTGCATCGGTGTTTATCACCACTTTAACTCCAGCATATTGCGCTTTTTGTAAATGCTCTACACATAAATCAAAGCGATGTGGATTCGCATTTAATTCTAACGCCGTATTCGTTTCTTTGGCTAGTTGAATGAGTAAGTCGATATTTACATCATAACCATCTCTTCGTCCAATGAGACGTCCTGTCGGATGGGCAATAATATCGACATGTTGGGAAGAAAGGGCAGTTTTTAACCGTTCCATAATTTTCTCTTTGGGTTGTTGAAAATGAGAATGGATGGAAGCAATAACTACATCCATTTCTTGAATGACGTCATCCTCAAAGTCTAAGGACCCATCTGGTAAAATATCCATTTCAATTCCCGTTAAAATCGTTATATCATCATACTTTTCATTCAACCGTTGTATTTCTTCCCGTTGTTTGTACCAACGTTCTTTCGTTAAACCGCTCGCCACTTTTAAAAATTGGGAATGATCAGTAATGGCCAAATACTGATAACCTCGTTTTCGACAAGCTTCTACCATTTCTTCGATCGAATGAGCCCCATCGCTCCAAGTCGAGTGCATGTGTAAATCTCCACGAATATCGGATAAAGAAAGATAAGCCGGTTGTTCAAGAATTCGTTCAATTTCCTCCCCGGACTCTCTCATTTCTGGAGGAATGAATGGCAAAGAGAAATGGTTGAAAAAAGCTTCTTCAGAAGAAAACGTTTGAATATGTCCAGTATTCATATCTTCTACTCCGTATTCGCTTATTTTCTCGCCACGCTCTTTCGCAAGTTGTCTCATTCTAACATTATGTTCCTTCGATCCAGTAAAATGGTGAAGAGCAGTCGCAAATTGTTCCGGTGCGACGAGGCGAAAGTCGACATTAACGTCATAGTCGTAAGCAAACGTTAACGAAACTTTTGTCGGACCGTTCGATACTGCTTCTTTAATGCGCTCCAATTGTAGAAGTTGTTCTTTAACTTTTTCTGGTTCTTTTGTTGCGATGATAAAATCGATATCTTTAATCGTTTCTTTTATCCGGCGTATACTCCCGGCTCGAGAAAACTTCTCAATACCGTCGAATTGCTTAAGTTTCCGTTCCAATGTTTCGACAATTGGTAACATGAATGCAATCGGTAAACGTTCCGGTCGCTTTCCAAATTGCTCCAGTGCAGCTAATAGTTTTTCCTCCGTTTTTTTACCAAATCCAGCTAGCTTCTGAACTTTTCCTTCTTCACACGCTTGTTTTAACGTTTCAGCATCAATCACCCCAAGCTCGTGATACAGCTTGGACAATTTTTTCCCGCCGACTCCAGGTAATTGCAACAGAGGAATCAATCCTTCTGGAACCTCTTTTTGTAACCCTTCTAACACCTCAGACGAACCAGTTTCGATGTATTCTTGGATTACAGCAGCCGTTCCTTTCCCGATTCCTGGTAACTTCGTAAAATCCGTAATTTCTGTTAAACTTCGGGCATCGGTTTCTAAACTTTGCGCGGCTTTTCGGAAAGCGGATATTTTAAACGGATTTTCACCTTTTAATTCCATATATAACGCAATACGTTCAAGAAGCCGAATCACATCTTTTTTTGTTACCATATCACTACCTCCTGTCCCGCTTGAAAAAAAAGAATCGGGGACACCCCGATCAACGAATTGGAACGTATTCAAGCCACCATTGTTTCACCATTGAGGAAATAAATGGAGTGTGTTTAATCATGGCTTCAGCAAGTACTGACTGTTGCAGCGTTGCTTGAATCGATTCAATTGGCACTAACGCAACAATGTATAATACAATAAACAAAATGAAATACACTTCTAATAAGCCGAGCATCCCTCCGGCCCATATGTTTGCCTGTTTTAAAATCGGTAAATGGGCAAGGAAGTCAAGCATCGAGCCGATGATTTGCAACAAAATTTTAAACACAAAGAAAATGATGGCAAAGGCAATAGCTCGATAATAAGCAGTTTCTAAATGATCATTTGCAAACAACATTTGCAATGGTCCATCGGTTGCCATCACCGGATAAGGAACCCATAATTTAAGAATGGATGCTAAATCATCGTAATAAAGGTAAGCAACGATAAAAGAAACGAAAAAGCCAACCATATGAATGGTTTGTAGAATAAATCCGCGACGAAAACCGATAAAAAATCCAAACAATAGTAATAACAAAATGACGACATCTAACATGACTTCTTCAGTCCTTTATTTGTTTTAGTTGTTTTTGTAATTCTTCGTATTGTTCTTTTAATTTAATATAATCATGAACGGCATTCACCGCCGTTAATACAGCAAGTTTACTAATATCTAACGTTGGGTTTTTTTCACTGATTTCGCGCATTTTTTCATCGACAAGTGAGGCGACGAGCCGAAGGTGATGAGTGCTTTCCGCTCCAACAATAACGTAGTTTTGACCATAAATGTCAACGGATATACGGTTCTTTTGCTCATCAGACAAATTGAAAGCCTCCATTTCTAAAAATCCTAAACAATATGATAACATGTTTCTTTCAAAATTGGGAAGAAAACTCTATATTAGAAATAACTCATGAAAAAGGAGATGCCTATGTCTAATCAAGTGTTACACGTATCGTCAGAAACAATTGAAGAAATGGAACGATTTTACAAAGATTATCTATCCTCTAAACTTCCACCGGGTAGTGTGTTTGTCGCTAAGCTTCCACAATGCGTCATCACCGCCTATCGTTCGGGTAAAGTATTGTTTCAAGGAGCATTAGGTGATAAGGAAGCAAAAAGATGGGACGAAACAATCACCAAAGAGAGAACAGATGCATCAGCTACTGACGCATTTTATCATCGTTCCTTTATTGGGTCCGACGAAGTAGGCACCGGTGATTACTTTGGCCCAATAACCGTTGTGGCGTCTTATGTAAAAAAAGAGCAAATCCCTATCTTACAACAAATAGGTGTTAAAGATTCGAAACATTTAACGGATGATCATATTGTACAAATCGCCAAAAAACTTATCTCGATTGTCCCATATAGTTTATTAATTTTGTCAAATGAAAAGTATAATACGTTGCAACAACGAGGTTATCCACAAACGAAAATGAAAGCTATTCTACATAACCAAGCAATCGTCCATTTATTGAAAAAAATCGCGCCAGAACAACCAGAAGGAATTTTAATTGACCAATTCATTGATCAAGACAAATATTATTCTTATGTAAAGGGTCAAAAAGAGGTTGTTACAACGAACGTTCATTTTCGGATGAAGGCAGAACAGCTCCATTTATCTGTCGCTGCTTCCTCCATTATTGCTCGGTACGCCTTTTTAAAGGAGATGCATCGCTTGAGTGAAAAAGCAGGATTTTCTTTACCTAAGGGGGCTGGCAAACAAGTGGACGAAGCGGCCGCTAGGCTTCTTCGGGAACAAGGGGAAGAAGCATTACGCATGTATTGCAAACTACATTTTGCCAATACCGAGAAAGCAAAGCGACTTGTGAAATAATATTATTGACTAATTTTATCACTATACTACTTCTAGCACCCCTTATTCTTCTCTGACAATTATTAACTGAATTATTTTTATAAACCAAAAGGCCAATTTCTAATGAATTGGCCTTTTGGTTTTAAGTTCTGTTTCTATTTTCATGAGTTTTCCATTCACTAAATGAAAGTTTACCCACGTAATGTAGCCCCAAATTGCTCTTCTACCGCTTGAACCACTTGTTCATGTAAAGCAGTCACTTCTTCGTCAGTTAACGTACGTTCAGGGTCAAAGTAACGGAGAGAGAAGGCAATGGATTTTTTACCTTCTGGTAGACGATCCCCTTCATAAACGTCGAAAATCGTTACTTCTTTTAACAATTCGCCGCCTGTCTTGACAATCGTTTTTTGGATGTCTCCAGCAATGACACCTTTATCCACCACAAACGCAACATCACGTGTCATGGACGGGAAGCGTGGAATCGGTGCGTAACGAATATCTTCGACCTCAGCATGTAATACATCGGTTAACGCTAACTCGAAGACGTACGTTTCTTTTAAATCATTTTCTTTTTGGACTCGAGGGTGTACCTGTCCAACAAAGCCGATCACCTTTCCGTCTAGTAAAATCTCTGCCGTACGGCCTGGATGCATTCCATCAAGTTTCGCTTGAGTATAGTCAATGCGATTCTGTAATCCAAGCATATCGAACAATCCATCTAAAATTCCTTTTACGACATAGAAGTCTACCGGTTTTTTCTCACCTTGCCATAAGTGCGCATGCCACACACCAGTGATCACACCTGCTAATCGTTCTTTTTCCTCTGGCAATTCATCGTTTCCTTTTGCTAAGTAAACTGCTCCCGTTTCATACACAGCCACATTGTCCATTTGACGGGCTCGGTTGTAACTAACAACTTCTAACAAGTGAGGAATTAAGCTTTGACGAAGGACACTCCGCTCTTCGCTCATCGGCATTGCCAAACGAATAGGCTCCGCTGTTTCCAATGCAAATTTCGTTGCTTTCTCTTCACTTGTTAACGAATACGTAATCGCTTGGAAAAGTCCCACATGTTCTAAATAGCGGCGCACTTTCCGGCGTTTTGCTTGATATGGAGTTAATGTTCCTGGTTGCGTTTCTGCCACTGGTAATGTGGTTGGTAAGTGATCATAGCCGTACAATCTCGCTACTTCTTCAATAATATCCTCTGGAATGGAGATATCTGGCCGGCGAGAAGGTACTGTAATCTTAAACAATCCATTATCTTCTGTGAAAGCAAATTGTAGGTTCGATAAAATGCTGCTTACTTCTTCTGTTGAAATGTTGGTCCCTAATACGCTGTTAATTCGATCAAGTGTAATCGTCACAACAACTTCCTTTTGTTCTAGCAGATCCACTTCTGCGACACCACGAACGATTTCTCCACCTGCATATTGAGCCATTAAAGCAGCAGCACGATCTAATGCTTCTTTTGTGCGTGCCGGGTCAATGCCTTTTTCAAACCGTGTACTTGCCTCACTACGTAAACCATGGTCTTTTGACGCTTTACGTACCGTCGTATTTTTGAAATAAGCCGATTCGATTAATACCGTTGTCGTATCGTTTTGTACTTCGGAGTTTGCTCCACCCATGACACCAGCAAGTGCAACCGGTTCTGTACCATTTGTAATGACAAGATTTTCTTCCGTTAACGTGCGCTCCACTTCATCAAGAGTAACAATTTTTTCACCTGTTTTTGCCCGACGTACAACAATTTCTTTGGAACCGAGACGATCGTAGTCGAATGCATGTAATGGTTGGCCGTACTCTAATAAAATGTAGTTTGTAATATCGACAACATTGTTATGCGGGCGAATACCTGCAGCCATCAGTCTTGTTTGCATCCATAACGGAGATGGACCAATTTTGACATTTTTTACAATGCGCGCTGCATATAGTGGATTATCTTCTGTCGCTTCTACTTTTACTGAAATGTAGTCCTCTACGTTTTCGCTTGTTTCTTGCAACTCTACTTTTGGCCATTTTACTTCCCGACCTAAAATGGCCGCTACTTCATAGGCCACCCCAATCATGCTTAAGCAATCCGCACGGTTTGGTGTTAACCCTAATTCTAACACTTCATCATCTAAGTTTAATTGTTCTAATGCATCTGCCCCAACCGGTGCATCGCTTGGGAAAACAAAAATACCGTCTGCAAATTCTTTCGTAACCAGTTTAGATTCAATTCCCAACTCTTGAAGGGAACAAATCATCCCATGTGATTCTTCTCCACGAAGCTTTGCTTTCTTAATTTTAAAATTACCTGGAAGAACCGCTCCTACTTTAGCGACAGCTACTTTTTGACCTTTCGCAACGTTTGGCGCTCCGCAAATAATTTGCACAGGTTCTTCTTCACCGATATCGACTAAACATTTACTTAATTTATCAGCGTTCGGGTGTTGTTCACGCTCAAGTACATGCCCAACGACTACGCCTTTCGCTCCTTTATTTAACAATTCGACACTTTCAACCTCAATGCCACTTTTGGTAATTTTATCCGCAAGTTCTTTTGCCGTAATCCCCGTTAAATCTACGTATTCTTGTAGCCATTTGTATGATACAAACATGTAATATTCCCTCCCTTTACGCGCGATTAAATTGTTGTAAGAAACGAATGTCATTTTGATAGAAATGACGAATATCATCAATGCCGTATTTCAACATAGCGATTCGCTCAGGTCCCATACCGAACGCAAATCCAGTATATTTTTTCGAATCAAACCCGGCCATTTCTAACACGTTCGGATGAACCATACCAGCACCTAAAATTTCAATCCATCCGGTTCCTTTACATACGTTACAGCCATGACCACCGCAGTTAAAACAGGATACGTCCACTTCTACAGATGGTTCAGTAAATGGGAAGAAGCTTGGGCGGAAGCGAATTTCACGATCTTCCCCGAACATTTTCTTCGCAAACGCTTGAAGGGTTCCTTTTAAGTCGCTCATACGAATGTTTTCATCAACCACAAGTCCTTCAATTTGGGTAAATTGATGAGAGTGGGTAGCGTCATCGTTATCGCGACGATACACTTTCCCCGGACAAATGATTTTTACCGGGCCACGACCTTCATGCTTTTCCATCGTTCGCGCTTGTACCGGTGATGTATGCGTGCGAAGTAAAATTTCACCCGTAATATAGAAAGAATCTTGCATATCGCGGGCTGGATGTCCTTTTGGTAAGTTTAAAGCTTCGAAGTTGTAGTAGTCTTTTTCCACTTCTGGACCTTCTGCAATGGTATACCCCATGCCAATAAATAAGTCTTCAATTTCTTCAATGACTCTCGTAAGCGGATGATGATTTCCTACTCGAACAGGGCGACCCGGAAGCGTTACATCAATGGCTTCAGAGGCTAATTTTTTCTCGATTTCTTCTTGTTCTAGTTTCACTTGTCTTTCTTCTAATGCGGATTGAATCGTTTGCCGGACTTCATTCACAAGTGCTCCCATGATTGGGCGTTCTTCTGGTGATAATTTTCCCATGCCGCGAAGTACTTCCGTAATCGGGCCTTTTTTACCAAGGTAAGCAACACGAACATCGTTAAGCGCCTTTAAATCACTTGCTTGCTTGATCTTTTCAAGCGCTTCTTGTTGTAGCTCTTGTAAACGTTCTTTCATCGACATTTCCTCCTTTATTAAAAATAAAAAACTCGCCCCTGCGTAAGGGACGAGTGAAATCGCGGTACCACCCTTGTTAACAGCGAAAAACGCTGTTCACTTCATTGAGATAACGGACGTATCCGGAACACCTTTACATTCTAGCTCTGACTAGAATGGTCCAAGTGTCAACTCCAGAGGTGAATTCACTTGCTTCTACCATAAAAACGCTCCCAGTCTACGGCGTTTTCTCCCTGGATGGCGAATGGCAAGCTACTCTTCTCTATCATCGTTGTTTTCCTTATTTAACTATTTTTATATTATAGGGAAACCGTTCATCCGATGCAACCTTTATCCACGTAAATAATAAAGTAAAATTCCTGTCGCTATAGCCACATTTAATGATTCCGCTTTTCCGTAAATCGGAATGTACAAATTTTTTGACGTTAATTGTAGTAAATCTTTACTCACTCCACTTCCTTCATTTCCGACAAGAAGAGCAAATGGATGTTTCGGTTCCACTAGTTTGTAATTTTCACTGTTCTCTAGCGACGTACCGTATATGTGCACATGATGTTCTTTTAACGTTTCAATCCACTCATATAAGTTCCCTTTGAAAATCGGCAAATGAAATAGCGACCCTTGAGTAGAACGAATCACTTTTGGATTATATAAATCAACACACCCTTCTCCAAGGATAACGGCATCGATCCCCGCTGCATCCGCTGTCCGAATCATCGTCCCTATATTTCCTGGGTCTTGTACTGCGTCAATTAACAGGACATTCGCATTTTCCCAGTCGATCGTTTTTTCTGTGAATTGTTGGCAAACAGCCGCGATGCCTTGTGGCGTTTCCGTATCGCTAATCGCTATCATAATTTCTTCGGTTACAAATGTCATAGGAATGTCCGCTACATTCCAATTTGGCGGAAGTTGTTTATTCTCTTCTACAATTATTTCCACAATGTGGATATCACTATTTAATGCTTCTTCAACTAAATGAAATCCTTCGATAAGAAACCAACCTGTTTTTTCCCGCTCTTTTTTTGTTAATAACTTTTTCCACTGTTTCACTTGTGGGTTTTTGACTGATGCAATTCGTTTCAAGTCGAATTCTCCTTTGCTTTGAACGTTTCTTTATACATAATAAACGAAATACTAGCAAAAAATAAATGTGAAATACATAATAGCGAGGTGAAATTAAGATGGATTTAAATTTACGGCATGCGATTATGCAAAATGTAGCCAACAACACAAAAGAACAACTAGAAGACACAATTGAGGATGCCATTCAGCAAGGGGAAGAAAAAACGCTTCCGGGTTTAGGAGTTCTATTTGAAGCGCTCTGGAACCATTCAACGGAACAGCAAAAAGACATGATGCTTTCTACGCTTGAACAAGCGGTAAAACAATAGGATCAAAGGAAGTTGGTTTCTACACCGATTTACTTATAGGGGAAATATACGAAATAACAGTGTATTAAGCAGACCAATTCGCATACGATTTGGTTTGCTTTTTTTGTTGTTAAATCAACGATAATCGTGTTTAAGTTAGTTAAATTTCTTCCTCAACAAAAATGCAGATTAGTTGACCAAATGATAATAAATTTGATAGCTGAAAAAGGATAAAACATGTGGTAAAATAACTCAAAATTCAGAATGAAAGAGGGTTATTGGTGATCAATTATAACGGTCGTAAGTTTGTTTTAATTGAAAATACAGCTAACGGAGAAGTTTCATCAAAAATTTTTTTGAATATAAACAAGAAGGAAATATAATCTCAGCAACGTATAGTGGGGGAGAAATAATGGTACCGTCAAGAATTTTGTGTAATGTTCTATAGAGTATCCTCAGATTATGCTTTATTTGATAATAAATACATTTATCTGTTCCCACTAGGAGACTGAATA
>NZ_JBCNBW010000062.1:0-27570 GCF_050478865.1 Aeribacillus pallidus
GAGAGTAGGACGCTGCCAGGCTAGCTAAAACAGAGTCGAAGTATTGCGGCTCTGTTTTTTTGTTTATGTATCTTTTTACTAGCCATTGACTTAAACAATCAGAAAGTAAAAAGTCGAAATAGTGTGCAAATTAAATGAGGTCAAAAAGAAAAAAATGTTAAAATAGGAATTGGTTCATTAGTACGAATAGAACGTATAAAGAGAAAATATGCAGGAGGTAATTTTATGAATATTCACGTCAAACGTTTAGACCATGTTCAAATATGTATACCGGTAGGAGCTGAAGATGAAGCCCGAGCGTTTTACAGTGGCATCTTAGGATTTCAAGAAATTGAAAAACCAGACGCACTTAAAAAGAACGGCGGGTTATGGTATCAAGTTGGAGACATCGAATTACATATTGGGGTAGAAAATCGTGATGGTTACAATAGCAAAAGCCATCCGGCCTTTGAAGTTGAAGATCTCCAGTCCGTCAAAGAATATTTACTTAATAAAGGGATTCAGATTAATGAAGAAACACCGATTCCTCATGTGTCTCGATTCAGCTTCCGAGACCCTTTTAACAACCGCATAGAATTCCTGTCTAAACATCATCGATAATAGAAAAGGTAAGTCGCCATCTTTTTATCTTGAAGCTCCTCAAAATTGTTACCGTAAAGAAGGGGGAGGACCGTGCCAACCATCGTTTGCTTTGAAGATAGTATTACCGCAAGAAAAGTAGGACTTACCCAACCGATGTTAACCTATAAATTGGCTGCCCGACTTACAGGGACATTTGATTGACTTTTTCACAGAAGTGATTACTAGAGAAAATTATCAAACCATTTTATATGGTGAACGGAACGATGGGCTTCATTTTGGAGAAGCGGGTTATGAGATTCTTGCCAAATTACTTTGTCAAAAAATTATAGAAGTGAATGCTGAGCAAAGGTGTACATAAACCAATATCTTTAATGGGAACTTAAGCATACAAAAAGTTCCCATATTTTTTTTCTTGAAAAATGTTTAATCATGAAAAAATCGTTTAAAGTTAATATGATACTGTATTTATGCCAAACGAATAGGCTAACCATAGTTGAAAGGGGGAGTTTGCTTTGCTAGAAAATAGTTTGGTGATGATGGCCATTATTTTAATTATTAATATCGTCTACGTATCGTTTTTTACGATTCGTATGATTTTAACATTGAAAGGGCATCGGTATTTAGCAGCATTTATTAGTATGCTGGAAATTATTATTTATGTTGTTGGTTTAGGACTGGTGCTCGAAAATTTGAATGAAATTCAAAACTTAATCGCGTATGCTGTTGGATATGGTTTAGGTGTCATTGTTGGAATGAAGATCGAGGAAAAGCTTGCCCTTGGTTATATTACGGTTAATGTTATTACGAGAGAATATGATGTGGATTTACCGAAGCAATTGCGAACAAAAGGGTATGGAGTGACGACTTGGCAAGCACAAGGGTTAGAAGGAGATCGAATGGCCCTGTCCATTTTAACTCCGCGCAAATATGAGCTAAACTTATACCAGACGATCAAGGAGCTGGATCCGAAAGCCTTCATCATTTCGTATGAGCCGAAAACGATTTACGGAGGTTTCTGGGTAAAGACTGTAAAAAAAGGGAAGTTGAAAAATGAGCAAAAGTAAGAAACGATTCGAAGTACTCGAACATGAAACGATTGATCAATGCTTAGAACGAATGAAAATAGAAGGATATACCCCCATTCGACGGATGGAAGAACCTATTTTTCAGGAAGTAATTCAACAAGGAGTAAAAGAAATCGTACCAATTGGTCGAAAAATCGTCTTTGAAGGGAAAAAAGTAACGTAAAATCCGAACATTTATTTTCTTGATTTTACTAATGTTCGATTTTTGGTTGACAATGTAAAGCTAAGACTGGTAAGATGAGAGTGACAAAATGATAACCCTCATATAATCATGGGAATATGGCCCATAAGTATCTACCCGATCACCGTAAATGATCGGACTATGAGGGAAAGAGATTATCTGGACGTATGTTTAGGGATTTTTATGCCCTTTTCTCATCCCAGGTCGTCTGCTTTCTCTTATAGAAAAGGCGACCTGGTTTTTTGTTGGAATAACGAGGATCACAATAGGGGGATGAGTATGGTACCGCAAGTTGGAGTCATCATGGGAAGTACTTCGGATTGGGATACAATGAAACATTGTTGCGATATTTTAGAAGAGCTGAACATTCCGTACGAGAAAAAGGTGGTTTCGGCTCATCGAACACCTGACTACATGTTTGAATATGCCGAAACAGCGAAAGAACGGGGCATTCAGGTCATTGTTGCTGGTGCTGGTGGAGCGGCCCACCTGCCGGGGATGGTGGCAGCGAAAACGACCCTACCTGTCATCGGGGTGCCGGTTCAATCCAAAGCGTTAAATGGCTTAGATTCCCTCCTTTCAATTGTTCAAATGCCGGGGGGTGTTCCGGTGGCGACGGTTGCGATTGGCAAAGCAGGTGCAGTCAATGCTGGTTTATTGGCCGCACAAATATTAGCCATTAATAATATCGAATTAGCTAATCGCTTAGAAAACCGCCGAAACGAGATTAAACAAACCGTATTAGAAAGCAGTGATCAACTTGGCTAAAACGATTCTCCCTGGCCAAACGATCGGGATTATCGGCGGCGGTCAGCTTGGCCGAATGATGGCACTAGCAGCTAAGGAAGCTGGCTTTCGAATAGCTGTGTTAGACCCCAGCACTGACTCCCCTTGCGGACAAGTGGCGGATATAGAAATTACCGCTTCGTTTTCGGACCGTAACGCATTAAAGCAATTAGCAGATGTCAGTGATGTGATTACGTATGAGTTTGAAAATATTGATTATGAATCACTTAAATGGCTGCAAACCATCAGTTACGTCCCCCAAGGAGCGGAGTTAATTCGAATTACCCAACATCGAATTTATGAAAAAGAAGCTATCGTGAAAGCGGGAGCGAACGTGGCACCATACCAAGCGATCTATACGGATGCAGACTTGGAGTTGCACATATCTACACTTGGATTTCCAACGGTGTTAAAAACGGCGACTGGTGGGTACGATGGAAAAGGACAAGTCGTGATTCGTGAAGAATCGGACGTAAAAAGAGCCATGCAACTTCTTGAGCATGGTCCTTGTGTATTAGAAAAATGGGTACCGTTTGAAAAAGAAATTTCCGTCATTGTAACACGGTCAACAAACGGAGAAACAACCGTTTTACCAGTCGCTGAAAACATTCACGTGAACAATATTTTGCATGAGACCATTGTTCCTGCCCGTATTTCCGAACATTTACAATGGCAAGCAATTCAAGAAGCGAAAAAAATTGCGGACTATGTACAATTGGTCGGTACGCTTGCAGTGGAAATGTTCATTACATCCGATGGCGAGGTCCTTATTAACGAGTTAGCACCACGGCCTCATAATTCAGGGCACTTTTCGATTGAAGCTTGTGCCACCTCTCAGTTTGCCCAACATATTCGGGCCATCTGTAATTGGCCATTAAAGGACACAACCTTACTGAAACCGGCCGTTATGGTCAATGTATTAGGGCAACATATGGAGGAAGCTATTCAGCGAATTGGTCGCTATCCACATTGGTCGTTCCATCTTTACGGAAAAAAGGAAGCGAAAACGAATCGAAAGATGGGCCATATTACCGTTTTAACAGACGATGTGGATCGAACACTAGAAGAAATTAATCAAAGTCAAATTTGGATGAAAGAAAGAATCGGAGGAAAAAAAGCATGATTGAACGTTATACTCGACCTGAAATGGGAGCGATTTGGACAGAAGAAAATCGATTCCGCGCTTGGTTAGAGGTAGAAATTTTAGCGTGTGAAGCTTGGGCAGAACTTGGAGTGATTCCAAAAGAAGACGTCCAAAAAATTCGCGAAAACGCGTCGTTTGACGTCGCTCGTATAAAAGAGATCGAAGAAGAGACGCGCCATGACGTTGTTGCGTTTACCCGAGCGGTTTCTGAAACATTAGGAGAAGAACGCAAATGGGTTCACTACGGACTTACTTCAACAGATGTCGTTGATACAGCCCTTTCGTATTTGTTAAAACAAGCCAACGAAATTTTATTAAAAGACTTAGAAAACTTCATAGAGATCTTACGTCAAAAAGCGAAGGAACATAAATATACCGTCATGATGGGGCGCACCCACGGAGTGCATGCCGAACCGACAACGTTTGGACTGAAGTTAGCTCTTTGGTATGAAGAAATGAAGCGCAATCTAGAGCGCTTTAAACAAGCGGCGAAAGGGGTTCAAGTCGGAAAAATTTCCGGTGCGGTTGGAACATATGCCAATATCGACCCGTTTGTAGAAGCGTATGTGTGTGAAAAACTTGGCTTAGAACCAGCACCTATTTCCACGCAAACGTTGCAACGGGACCGCCATGCGCATTACTTAGCTACAATTGCCTTAATTGCCACGTCCATTGAAAAGTTTGCAGTGGAAATTCGCGGACTACAAAAAAGTGAAACACGCGAAGTGGAAGAATTTTTCGCCAAAGGCCAAAAGGGATCTTCAGCGATGCCGCATAAACGGAATCCGATCGGTTCAGAAAATATGACCGGTATGGCTCGGGTCATTCGAGGCTATATGATGACAGCGTATGAAAACGTCCCACTTTGGCACGAGCGAGATATCTCGCATTCATCTGCTGAACGGATCATCTTACCGGATGCAACGATCGCTTTAAACTACATGCTTAACCGTTTTGGAAATATCATCAAAAACTTAACTGTTTTTCCAGAAAATATGAAGCGTAATATGGAAAAAACGTTAGGTCTCATTTATTCTCAACGAGTGCTGTTAGCTTTAATCGACAAAGGAATGACACGTGAAGAAGCGTATGATACGGTTCAACCAAATGCGATGAAAGCGTGGGAATTACAAGTTTCGTTTCGTCAGTTAATTGAGCAAGATGAAACAATTACGGCGAAACTTTCGAAGAAAGAAATCGATGATTGTTTTGATTACAACTATCATTTAAAACATGTCGACACCATCTTTGAACGCCTCGGTTTAAACGACTAATGTTGACAGGAAGGGGTTCTCCCCTTCCACCCCTAAAATTTTTTAGACAGAAGATTTCTAATTTTCCTAATATGGAGGTTCGCTCGATGGAAAAACAAGCGCTTCTTTACGAAGGAAAGGCGAAGAAAATTTTTGCGACAACAGAAGATCAAGTGCTATGGGTCGAGTACAAAGATGAAGCGACCGCCTTCAACGGGGAGAAAAAAGCGGTTATTCAAGGGAAAGGTGCGTTAAATAATCAAATTACAAGCGTTATTTTCGGAAGATTACAAGAAGAAGGAATTGCCAATCATTTTATCAAGCAACTATCCGATTATGAGCAGCTTGTCAAACGTGTGACGATTATTCCGTTAGAAGTCGTTGTTCGTAATGTGGTAGCGGGTAGTTTAGCAAAGCGTCTTGGTATAGCAGAAGGGATAACGCTGAAACGCCCAATTATTGAGTTTTATTACAAAAATGACGACTTAGGAGACCCGTTAATCACAGACGAACATATCGACATTTTAAACATTGCCACTAAGGAAGAACTAGAGCTGATCAAGCAACAAGCGTTCCGTGTAAATGATGTATTAAAGCAATTATTTTCGAACTTAAACGTTAGATTAATAGATTTTAAGTTAGAGTTTGGAAAAGATGCTGCCGGAACGATTTTACTAGCCGATGAGATTTCACCAGATACATGTCGTCTCTGGGACAAAGAAACAAATCAAAAGTTAGATAAAGACGTCTTTCGTCGAGATTTAGGCACATTAACGGAAGCTTACGAAGAAATTTTGAATCGATTAGGGGGAACAGAAACATGTACAAAGTAAAAATTTTCGTCACGTTACGTGAAAGTGTATTAGATCCACAAGGAACAGCGGTGAAAAACTCGTTATACAGCATGTCGTACACGGAAGTAGAAGAGGTGCGAATCGGAAAATATATGGAGCTGACGTTAAAAAAATCTGATCGTGACGTTGAGGAAGTCGTTCGTGAAATGTGTGATCGCTTATTAGCAAATCCGGTCATTGAAGACTACCGTTACGAAATTGAGGAGTGTGTTGGTCAGTGAAATTTGCCGTAATCGTATTTCCAGGCTCTAACTGTGATGTGGATATGTATCATGCGATTAAAGACGAACTCGGGGAAGAAGTCGAATACGTTTGGCACGATGCTGATAATTTGGATGACTACGACGGAATTCTGCTTCCGGGAGGTTTTTCGTACGGAGACTACTTGCGCTCTGGGGCGATTGCTCGCTTTTCAAATGTGATGAAGGAAGTCATTAAAGCAGCGGAAGTAGGAAAACCGGTGTTAGGGGTATGTAACGGATTTCAAATTTTACTTGAAGCCGGCCTCCTACCAGGGGCGATGAGACGAAATGACCATTTACAGTTTGTTTGTAAACCGGTCACACTTACAGTCGAAAATAACGAAACGATGTTTACAGCTCAATACGAGCAAGGAGAAGAAATCATCATCCCGATTGCTCATGGGGAAGGGAATTACTACTGTGATGAGTCAACGCTAGAACAATTAAAAAAGAACAAGCAAATCGTCTTTACGTATGCGAAAGAAAATCCAAACGGGAGTGTAGCGAATATTGCAGGGATTATCAACGAACGTGGAAATGTGTTAGGGATGATGCCGCATCCTGAACGAGCGGTCGATCAGTTACTTGGCAGTCGAGACGGATTAAAGCTGTTCCAATCTATTGTGAAACATTGGAGGGAATCACATGTTGTTAAAGCTTGAGCCGAATCCAACACAAATTAAAGAAGAAAAACTGTATCGGGAAATGGGGCTTTCGGATGAAGAGTTTCAAATGATTGAAGAAATTTTAGGCCGACTCCCTAACTATACAGAAACTGGTCTCTTTTCAGTGATGTGGTCAGAGCATTGCAGTTATAAAAATTCCAAACCAGTGTTAAAGAAGTTTCCAACAAGCGGAGAAAAAGTACTACAAGGACCGGGAGAAGGAGCGGGCATCGTTGATATTGGAGACGATCAAGCGGTTGTATTTAAAATTGAGAGCCACAACCATCCATCTGCGATTGAACCTTACCAAGGGGCAGCAACAGGTGTCGGCGGCATTATACGCGACGTATTTTCAATGGGGGCAAGACCTGTTGCGCTCCTCAACTCTCTACGCTTTGGAGAATTGGATTCTGCTCGTGTTCAGTATCTCTTTAAAGAAGTCGTAGCAGGAATTGCTGGATACGGAAACTGTATTGGTATTCCTACAGTCGGAGGAGAAGTTCAATTCGATCCGTCCTATGAAGGCAACCCGTTAGTGAATGCGATGTGTGTCGGTTTAATTAATCATCAAGATATTAAAAAAGGGCAGGCACACGGGGTAGGAAATACGGTGATGTACGTCGGTGCGAAAACGGGGCGCGACGGAATTCACGGAGCAACGTTTGCTTCCGAGGAGTTAAACGAAAGCTCTGAAGAAAAACGTCCTGCTGTCCAAGTAGGAGATCCATTTATGGAAAAGCTGTTAATGGAAGCGTGCCTTGAGCTCGTTCAATCGGATGCTCTTGTCGGTATTCAAGACATGGGAGCGGCTGGGTTAACAAGTTCATCTGCTGAGATGGCAAGTAAAGCTGGCTCTGGGATTGAGATGAATTTAGATCTTGTCCCGCAACGCGAAACGGGGATGACGGCATATGAGATGATGCTTTCCGAATCGCAAGAGCGTATGCTCATTGTCGTAAAAAAAGGTCGGGAACAAGAAGTGATTGACCTGTTTTCCAAATACGGCTTGGAAGCGGTCGCGATTGGAAAAGTTACCGATGATCAAATGCTCCGCCTTTTCCATCAAGGAGAAGTCGTCGCTGAAGTCCCAGTGGATGCGTTAGCAGAAGACGCACCTGTTTACCATAAGCCATCCAAGGAACCAGCCTATTATCAAGAGTTTCAACAAATGGCGCCATATGTGCCTCAAGTTAATGATTACAAGCAAACATTGATCGACTTATTAAAACAACCGACGATTGCAAGTAAAGAGTGGGTGTACCACCAATACGATTATCAAGTTCGGACGAATACGGTCGTTTGTCCAGGTTCAGACGCAGCGGTCATTCGTATTCGCGGCACAAACAAAGCGTTAGCTATGACGACGGACTGTAATTCCCGCTACATTTACTTAGATCCGGAAATGGGTGGGAAAATCGCCGTTGCTGAAGCTGCCCGAAACGTAGTTTGTTCGGGAGCCGAACCCCTAGCAATTACCGATTGTTTGAACTTCGGGAATCCAGAAAAGCCGGAGATTTTCTGGCAGTTAGAAAAAGCGGTTGACGGAATGAGTGCAGCATGTCGCGCGCTTAACACACCGGTTATTAGCGGAAACGTTTCTTTATATAACGAAACGAATGGAACAGCTGTTTATCCAACACCGGTAGTCGGTATGGTTGGGTTAATTTCTGATATCAACCACATTACTACACAACCGTTTAAACAAGCGGGTGACCTTGTCTACGTCATTGGGGAAACAAAGCCTGAGTTCGGTGGAAGTGAATTACAAAAAATGAAAGAAGGGCGCATCTTCGGTAAAGCGCCAGCGCTTGACTTGGAGATTGAAGAGAAACGCCAAAAGCAACTGCTTGAAGCGATTCGACGTGGTTATGTTGCTTCTGCGCACGACGTGGCCGAAGGAGGATTGGCCGTTGCGCTTGCGGAGTGCACCTTCGGAACGAAAGGGCTTGGCGTGCACGTAACACTACCAGGCGACGATATTGTGGCGGATTTATTTGCCGAAACCCAGTCTCGCTTTATCGTTTCTGTACCAAAGTCGTATCAAGAGCAATTTGAAAGTTTAGTAGAAGATGCACAGTTCATTGGAGAAGTGACGGACACTCCTGAATTCTCGATTATGACCCGTTCTGGAGAACAAGTGATTAGCGGTAGCGTAGCGGAATTTGAAGGAGTGTGGAAAGGAGCCATCCCATGCTTGCTGAAATAAAAGGACTAAATGAAGAGTGTGGAGTGTTTGGTGTTTGGGGCCATTCCAATGCGGCTCAACTCACCTATTACGGGTTGCATAGTTTACAGCATCGTGGTCAAGAAGGGGCCGGCATTGTCGTCACAGACGGAAAAGTGTTAAAAGGGATCAAAGGGGAAGGACTTGTAACAGAAGTTTTCGATGCTGATAAATTAGAAGAGTTACAGGGAAAAGCAGCCATCGGTCATGTTCGTTACGCGACAGCGGGGGGCGGAGGGTATGAAAACGTCCAGCCCCTCCTATTTCACTCTCAAAGCGGAAGCCTCGCGTTAGCTCATAATGGTAACTTAGTGAACGCGACGGCTTTAAAACACCAATTGGAACGCCAAGGGAGCATTTTTCAAACAACGTCCGATACGGAAGTATTAGCCCATCTTATTAAACGAAGTGGATTTCCGTTATTAAAGGACCGGGTGAAAAACGCGTTAACGATGTTAAAGGGTGCTTATGCCTTTTTAATCATGACCGAAACCGAACTGATGGTGGCTCTTGACCCGAACGGATTACGGCCACTTTCGATTGGAAAAATCGGCGATGCGTATTGCGTATCGTCGGAAACGTGTGCTTTTGATATCGTTGGGGCTACGTTTGAACGGGATGTGGAGCCTGGGGAGCTTCTCATTATTAACGATGAAGGGCTCTATTCGGAAAAATTTTCCCTTTCTACATCGAGTGCGATTTGCACAATGGAGTATATTTATTTTTCACGCCCAGATAGCAACATCCATGGGATTAACGTTCATACAGCAAGAAAAAATCTCGGGAAGCAACTCGCGCATGAGGCGCAGATTGAAGCGGACGTGGTAACGGGTGTACCGGACTCCAGTATCTCTGTGGCGATTGGATATGCGGAAGCATCCGGCATTCCATACGAAATGGGGTTAATTAAAAATCGATATGTGGGCCGAACGTTTATTCAACCATCTCAATCGTTGCGCGAACAAGGGGTGAAAATGAAACTTTCTCCTGTTCGCGGAGTGGTAGAAGGAAAACGCGTCATCATGGTTGACGATTCAATCGTTCGCGGAACGACAAGTAAACGTATTGTTTCAATGTTAAAAGAAGCGGGAGCAAAAGAAGTACACGTATGTATTAGTGCTCCACCGATTCAACACCCTTGTTTTTACGGAATTGATACATCGACCCATGAAGAATTAATTGCTGCTAATCATTCCGTTGAAGAAATTAAAGAAATTATCGGAGCTGACTCCTTAACGTTTATTAGTGTCGAAGGATTGTTAAAAGCGATTGGCCGACCAAACGAAGGCGAGTTCCGAGGTCAATGTTTAGCGTGTTTTATCGGAAAATACCCAACCGAAATTTATCCAGATACGGTTCTGCCTTACGAAAAATGTTAATGAGGAGGATTGTGCATGGCAAACGCATATAAACAGGCCGGGGTAAATATTGAAGCGGGCTACGAAGCCGTTTCTCGCATAAAAAAGCATGTCGCTCGAACAAAACGAACAGGGGTTATCGGTGCGTTAGGCGGCTTTGGCGGGTTGTTTGATTTATCCCAACTTCGATATAAGGAGCCAGTGCTTGTTTCCGGTACCGACGGAGTAGGAACGAAGCTGAAACTCGCTTTCCTCCTAGACAGACACGATACGATCGGGATTGATTGTGTCGCAATGTGTGTCAACGACATTGTCGTACAGGGAGCGGAACCATTATTTTTCCTAGACTATTTAGCTGTAGGTGAAGCGAACCCTGCCAAAATTGAACAAATTGTTAAAGGAGTTGCGGATGGGTGTGAACAAGCAGGTTGTGCATTGATCGGTGGGGAAACAGCGGAGATGCCTGGCATGTATGATAAAGATGAATATGATATCGCGGGGTTTGCGGTCGGAGCTTGTGAGCGTTCGGAACTAATTGACGGTCAATCGATTCAACAGGGGGATATGTTAATCGGCCTAGCCTCTAGCGGTATTCATAGCAATGGGTACTCACTTGTACGGAAAGTATTTCTAAACGACCATCACTACACGCTTGATAAACATGTAGATGAACTAGGAACAACACTTGGGGATGCTTTGTTAACACCGACAAAAATTTATGTAAAGCCGATTTTAGCTGCGCTAAAGAAATTCCGGATTAAAGGGATGGCCCATATCACCGGGGGTGGCTTTGTTGAAAACGTTCCACGTATGTTGCCGGATGGGTGTGGAGCCCAGATTGAAAAAAGAACGTGGCCGGTGTTACCAATTTTCCAATTGATCGAAAAGTACGGACAAATTCCGCACGATGAAATGTACAACATTTTTAACATGGGGATTGGTATGGTGCTTGCCGTGGAAGAACAAGAGGTGGATGAACTTTTATCGTTCTTCCATGAACAAGGGGAGCAAGCATATGTGATTGGACGAGTCATCGAAGGTAATGGAGTAGAAATACGATAAAGTGAAACTTCCTTCAGTACTGATGGTTAGTTGAACGAATCGGGTTCTTACTGACCTAAGTATTGAAGTGGGAGTCTTAGTACTCGTTAGAACGGGATAAACTTTTTAACTTGGAGGCGGACGATGAAAAAAATCGCCATCTTTGCATCGGGAAGTGGAAGTAACTTTCAAGCGATTGTCGATGCAGTGAAAGAAGGAACATTGCAAGCGGATGTAAGATTATTAGTTTGTGATCAACCAGCAGCGTATGTGATAGAACGGGCACAGCGAGAAGGAATTGAGACATTTGTTTTTTCGCCTAAACAATACGAAAGTAAGGCGGCATTTGAATCCGAAATTTTGGAGCGATTACGTCAGGAGCAAGTCGAATTTCTCGTACTCGCCGGATATATGCGCTTAATTGGACCGACTCTTTTACAGGCGTATCCAGAGCAGATTGTGAATATTCACCCATCCTTGTTACCGGCGTTTCCTGGTAAAGATGCGATCGGTCAAGCGCTTGAAGCGGGCGTAAAGGTCAGCGGCGTGACCATTCATTACGTCGATGAAGGGATGGACACGGGGCCGATCATTGCCCAACGTGCGATCAACATTGACAAAGGGGAAACACGGGAGACATTAGCCAAGAAAATTCACGCCATTGAACATGAGTTGTATCCGCAAGTGTTACAACAACTATTTTCAAGGTGACGTTCGAAAAACCTTCAAGGTTAAGAGCAAACTTGGAGGTTTATGGGAAAAAATAAGTATTTACGAGCACACATTTTAGGGTTGTGGGAAAAAATAATTAATTTATGAGAAAAATATTTAGTTTTATGGGAAAAACACCTAGTTTATGAGCAAACATTTTAGTGTTGCGGGAAAAAATAACGAAATTATGAGCAAACATTTTAGTGTTGCGGGAAAAAATAACGAAATTATGAGCAAACATTTAGGTTTACGGGAAAACAACGAGTATATGAGCAAACATTCTAGGTTTACGGAAAAAAACCGAATTTATGAGCAAAAAATAAGTTTATGGGAAAACACCTAGTTTAAGAGTAAACATTCTAGGTTTACGAAAAAAAAACGAATTTATTATGGGAAAAACACCTAGTTTACGAGCAAACATTTTAGGTTTGCGGGAAAAAATAACAAAATTATGAGCAAAAATCTTCAATTTAAGGGAAAACATCAAGAATATGAGCAAAAATCCGATTTATGGTCAATTTTACATTCAGGACAATCGAAATGAAGATGAGGAACCATCCCAATGAATCAGTCAAACAAACAGTCATGGGAGGAATACGATATGAAACGAGCGTTAATTAGTGTGTCAGACAAAACGGGTGTCATCGATTTCGCTAAGCAACTCGTTCGTCTTGGGTTTGAAATTATTTCGACAGGTGGAACGAAAAAAATGTTAGAAGAAAACGGAGTCCCGGTGATCGGTGTTCAAGAGGTGACGGGATTTCCTGAAATTTTAGAAGGACGGGTCAAAACGTTACATCCAGCCATTCACGGAGGATTGCTAGCGAAACTCGATAATGAAACGCACCTTGAACAATTAGAACAACAAAATATTACACCGATTGAGTTAGTGTGCGTGAACCTTTATCCGTTTCAACAAACGATTGCGAAACCAGATGTAACCGAAGCAGAAGCAATTGAAAATATCGATATTGGCGGCCCAACGATGCTTAGGGCAGCGGCGAAAAACCATGCCCATGTAACGGTTGTCGTAGACGCTAACGATTATCAACAAGTCATTCAAGAACTTGATGAGCATGGTTCGGTGTCGTTATCTACTCGTAAAGCCCTTGCTGCGAAAGTATTCCGTCACACCGCTGCCTACGATGCGATGATTGCTCAATATATGACCGAGCTAGTCGGAGAAGAAAATCCAGAATCGCTAACGTTTACGTATGAATTAAAGCAAACGCTACGCTACGGAGAAAATCCGCATCAAAAAGCAGCGTTTTATAAAAAACCTCTAGGCTCTTCTTTTTCCATTGCTCGTGCCAAACAGCTTCACGGAAAAGAATTATCCTACAATAACATTCATGACGCAGATGCCGCGCTACAAATTGTTAAAGAATTTAAAGAACCAGCAGCCGTCGCGGTGAAGCATATGAATCCATGCGGCGTAGGCATTGGTGAAAATAGCTTTGAAGCGTTTGTTCGTGCGTATGAAGCGGATCCGGTGTCCATCTTTGGTGGAATCGTTGCCTTTAACCGTGAAGTGGATCGCCAAACCGCTGAAAAACTGCATGAAATCTTTTTGGAAATTATTATTGCACCATACCTTACCGAAGATGCACTTACCATTCTTACATCAAAGAAAAACTTACGCCTACTAACGGTGGACTTTGATTTGAAAGCAAAAAAAGAGCCGATGCTCACTTCCATTGAAGGGGGCTTATTAGTGCAAGATATGGATGCCTATACGTTAGAAGATGCCAACATTCACATTCCGACGAAACGTGAGCCAACCGAAGAAGAGTGGGAAGCGCTAAAGCTTGGCTGGAAAGTTGTCAAACATGTGAAATCGAATGCGATTGTGGTGGCGAATAGCGAGCGGACGCTTGGAGTGGGAGCAGGACAAATGAATCGGGTAGGAGCGGCCCGCATTGCCCTTGAACAAGCAGGCGAACTGGCGAAAGGAGCCATTTTAGCTTCGGACGCATTTTTCCCAATGGACGATACGGTCGAAGCAGCAGCGAAAGCAGGTATTACGGCAATTATCCAACCTGGTGGTTCCATCCGCGACGAAGACTCTATTAAAAAGGCGGATGAGTATGGCATTGCAATGGTCTTTACCGGGGTGCGCCACTTTAAACACTAATAAATGAGGGGGATATCCATGAACGTATTAGTCATTGGAAGAGGCGGCCGTGAGCATGCGATTTGTAAAAAATTAAACGAAAGTCCGAACGTCGACACGGTCTTTTGCGCGCCAGGAAATGCGGGAATTGGGTTTGATGCGACGTTAGTTCCGATTGAAGAATCAGCGCATGAACAGCTTATCCAATTTGCCAAAGAACAGCATATCGAGTTAGTCATCGTCGGTCCAGAAAATCCACTATTGGAGGGGATTGTTAACCAATTCCAACAAGCGGGTATCCGTGTTTTTGGTCCGACAAAAGAAGCCGCTCTCATTGAAGGTAGTAAGTCGTTTGCAAAAGCGTTAATGAAAAAATACAACATCCCGACGGCGAAGTATGAAACGTTTGACCACTTTGAAGAAGCAAAAAAATATATAAAACAACACGGTGCGCCGATTGTGATTAAAGCGGATGGACTTGCTGCCGGAAAAGGTGTCGTCGTGGCGATGACGGAAGAAGAAGCGTTTGAAGCCTTAGAAGAAATGATGATTCATGGAAAATTTGGTGATGCCTCTACTCGCGTCGTTATCGAGGAGTTTTTACAAGGAGAAGAATTTTCCCTCATGGCATTTGTCCACGGAGAAGCGGTGTATCCAATGGTGATTGCCCAAGACCATAAACGAGCGTTTGATCACGATGAAGGTCCGAATACGGGAGGAATGGGTGCTTATTCTCCTGTCCCACACATTCCGGAATCGGTTGTGGACGCCGCCATAAATGATATTTTACTGCCAACGGCTCAAGCACTTGTTAAAGAAGGACGACCTTTTACAGGTATTTTGTATGCGGGGTTAATGAATACGGCGGATGGTCCAAAAGTTATCGAATTTAATGCTCGTTTCGGAGACCCAGAAACACAAGTGGTGTTACCGCGAATGAAATCCGATTTAGTGGAAGTCATCATGCATGTGTTAGAAAACAAGCCGGTCACCATCGAATGGGAGAAACAAGCAGTTGTTGGGGTTGTTGTCGCTGCAAAAGGATATCCTGGTTCATATGAAAAAGAATTTCCGCTGGTTGGATTAGAAGACATCTCCACAACCGTAGATTTGTTCCATGCAGGGACGAAAAAAGATGTACACGACAATTGGGTAGCCAACGGAGGACGTTTGTATTTAGTCGCTGGAAAAGGGACAACAATTGCTGAAGCTCAACAAAAGGTTTATCAAGAATTAGAAAAAGTTGCCCAAGATAACGTCTTTTTCCGCCGAGATATCGGCAACAAAGGGATTACGTTCGGTTCTTTCTCGAACGACGGATATATACGTACAAAATAGCGATAATCCCACCAATTAATGAGATAAGCACATAGGACATATCGGTCACATATTCTAAAAACATCACATCATCTCCCTTTTTATAAAGGTGGGGTCAGACACTTGTCTGACCTTTTTTAATTTTTTACATCTACAATTTACGAAGGATTAAATGGTGCTTCAGGCACAGCTTCTTCGTTGTGTTCTTTTTTCGTATTCGATGCTGGCTGATAGGTTTCATATAGTGCAGTTAGTGGACAATATTTTAATATACCTTCTCCAACCTTCATGGCACCTAACATCGCGATTAAAAGATGATACCCGTCTCGCCATGGTCGCTTCACCATTTTCGCGGTGGCCCATGATAAAATGGTAAGTCCAGCCGTTATACGACATAGAGCGTTTAATATTCCAATATTCTGCTTTACTTTCATGAATTCTTCCTCCTTACAAATTTTTTATAAAAAATTCAAGCTACTTTCATGCGTTAAAACACAAAATATGGTAGGATAGTAAAAAACGATTGTGTACCTTCCTTTAGGGGGAATGTCTTTATGCCAGAACGTCGACTGAAATGGAAATCGAAACAAATTCGTGAACAAATCGAAGTCATTGAAGGGAAAAAGTCCCCATCTTTATTGTTAAAAAATGCCCGTTTTTTACATGCTAAATTAAAGCAATGGGTGAATGGACATATTTGGATTTACCAGGATCGGATTGTGTATGTTGGGAACGAACTTCCAAGTAATTTGGAATCGACGGAGGTTGTCGATTGCCAATCGTACGTTTTAGTCCCGGGTTATATTGAGCCACATGCCCATCCGTTTCAGTTATATAATCCCCAATCGTTAGCCCGATATGCGTCGCAAACGGGGACAACGACCCTCATCAATGACAACTTAATGTTGTTTTTATTATCCGGAAAAAAGAAAGCGTTTTCTTTGTTAGAAGAATTAAAACAGTTACCAGTATCGATGTATTGGTGGTGCCGTTTTGACCCACAGACCGTTTTACAAGAAGAGGATCAAGTTTTTAATCACCATGACATCAAGTCTTGGCTTGAGCATGACCTTGTCCTTCAAGGGGGCGAGCTTACCGGTTGGCCACGCTTGTTGGCAGGGGACGACTTAATGCTTCTTTGGTTACAGGAAGCAAAACGTCTTCGAAAACGAATCGAAGGTCACTTTCCGGGTGCCTCTGAAACGACGTTAGCTAAAATGATGCTGTTCGGTGCCGATGCGGATCATGAAGCGATGACAGGAGAAGACGTATGGAAACGATTAATGCAAGGGTATACCGTATCGTTGCGATATTCCTCGATTCGCCCTGATTTACCAAAGTTATTAGAAGAAATGAAGAAATATCCGATTGAAGACTATAGCTCCATCATGTTTACGACCGATGGCTCTACTCCGATTTTTTACGAGCAAGGCTTGCTGGACAAAATGATTGCTATTGCCATTGAACATGGAGTAGATCCAATGGATGCGTATTTAATGGCTTCATATAATGTGGCCCGCTATTACGGAATCGATCATTGGTACGGAATGATTGCTACTGGGCGAATTGCTCATATTAATTTTCTAGAGAGTGAAGAGTTGCCAACACCTGTGCATGTATTAGCAAAAGGGCACTGGGTGAAACGAAACGGAGCCCCATGTGGCGAATGGCCAGATTTAGAGTGGCAGAACATCGGCTTGAAAGAGCTCTCGCTTGATTGGGAACTATCCTATGACGACCTACATTTTTCGATGCCGTTTGGAATTGAAATGGTCAATTCCGTCATCACCAAACCGTACTCGATTTCGCTAGATGCCACAGGTGATGAATTATCGATGGAGCATGACGAAAGCTTTTTAATGCTAGTTGACAGACATGGAAAATGGCATGTCAATACGCTTGTGAAAGGATTTGCCACTTCAGTGAGTGGATTTGTATCTTCGTATTCAAATTCAGGTGACCTGATTATTCTAGGAAAGCGAAAAGAAGATATGCTTCTTGCGTTTAACCGAATGAAAGAAATGGGAGGGGGCATCGTTTTAGCAGAGCACGGAAAGATTGTTCATGAAATTTCGCTTCCGCTTGGTGGGGTCATGTCCGATCAAAGGATGGAAGAGGTTATTCAACAGACAAAACAACTTGTGAAGCTTTTGAAAGAACGAGGCTATCAACATGAAGATCCTATTTATAACTTGTTGTTCTTTTCTTCCACGCATTTGCCGTATATCCGAGTGACACCAATGGGCATGTATGACGTAATGAAAAAGACAGTTCTCTTTCCTTCTATAATGCGTTAAAATGATAAAGAGAAAGTAAATAGAGGTGTCAATCATGTGGGTAAAAAAAATGATGGCTACGACCGTAGTCGCTACGTTATTAGTCGGGTGTAGTGATGAACAAGAGCCGACAACGGTGACAACAGAGCCAGTAGAAGAAACCGAGGAGCAAGATACGACAAATGTTGAAGCCGTTAAACAAGAAGTGAACTATGTTTACCCTTTAACAGGGTTACCAGCAAAGGAAGAAATAGCGCAACGCTCCATTGCCGTGACGATTAACAATCATCCGAAAGCCAGGCCGCAAACAGGCTTACATAAAGCCGACATCGTCTACGAAGTATTAGCGGAAGGAGACGTAACTCGTTTTTTAGCCATTTACCAAAGCGAAATGCCGGAAAAATTTGGACCTGTCCGTAGCTCACGCGATTATTTCATTGAGCTGGCCAAAGGATACGACAGTATATATATTGCACACGGCTATAGCCCTGAAGCGCGTCAAATGCTCGAAAGTGGATACATCGACAACATGAATGGTATACAATACGATGGAACGCTTTTTAAACGTGACTCCTCACGAGTAGCACCGCACAATTCATACATTACGTATGAAAGTATCGTCAAAGGAGCAACGAAATTACAATTCGATTTAAATCGCAGCCCAGAGGCTTTGCCATATTTAACGGAAGAAGAAGTAGAGACACTAACTGGACAACCGGCTCCGTCTGTGATGGTTTCCTATTATAAAAACCCAACGTTTACGAGCGTGTATGAGTATGATCAAGAAATGGGAAAATATACGCGAATATCTGGTGGGGTGTTAACAGCCGACCGAGAGACAAATGAACCGGTATTAATTGACAATATTTTTATTATCGAAACAGATCATAAAGTAGTTGACAATGCCGGCCGTCGTGATATTAACTTATTTTCGGGAGGAAATGCCCTTCTCATTCGCGAAGGGGTGTTAGAAAAAGTTCAATGGATGAACGATGAAGGACGAATTGTACCAGTACGTAACGGTCAAAAGGTGGCATTTGCCCCTGGTAAGACGTGGATTCATATCGTTCCATCATTAATAGACTTTGTATCGTATGAGACGATTGAAACCAATTAAAAAGAGGAGTATGTGTGATGCAAATAGACAAATTACGTGGGAGAGAATTAGACCAATTATTTAAAGCAATTCTTTCCTTAAAAGATTTAGAAGAATGCTATCGCTTTTTTGACGATTTATGCACAGTGAATGAAATCCAATCGTTGTCCCAACGATTAGAAGTAGCTCGCATGCTACGTGAAGGGAACACCTATCATAAAATTGAAACCGAAACAGGGGCTAGCACGGCAACCATCTCTCGTGTCAAACGTTGTCTCAACTACGGAAATGATGCCTATGCCCTTGTTCTAGATCGTTTGGAAAAAGAAAACAAAGAAGAAAAAACCGAAGAATAAGAAAAACAGGTGCTTCACTAAGAAGCACCTGTTTTCTTCATAGATTCTCACCTTTCATTAAAGTACACAATAGATAATTTACGCTTCCATCCGAAGTAAAAAATATGATGTACATTTACTCTACAAGAGATATCGTTGTATTTATCGCAATAGGGGTAATTTCCAAAGAAGAAACATCAAGAATCTCTGTTACGAGTACCTTGACTTCATATGTTCCTCGTGGTGCCTCTTTTTTTGAAGGCGAATTTCTTATTTTTTGAACGTAAACAGCATCAATTTCTAAGGTTTCATTAGGTTTAAAAGGACCCCAACCGTAATCATCCGTACATACCAAATTTTCAGTTCCTTTCTCAAGTAATTGGTACCCTTCATCTGGTTTGGTAATAAGGATTTTTATTGGGGTCGGGCATGACGAACTTCCAATGACATGAGTGAGTGTAGTTCCCCGCTCGTTTGTCACTTTTGCCTTGACACGAATTTCTTCCCCTTTAGAAAACGTATCTTTATTAAGTTCAACATAAAAATTTAACCCGTTTATCGTATCTTGAATGACTATAGGATCAGCATCAGTTGATTTTACAACAGGTTCAGAAGAAAAACGGCATCCAACTAAACCGAAAGTGACCAAAACAACAATCAACCATTTTTTCAATTTCTTCACCTTCCTTATAGAGATAGACGGAAGTGAATAAAGGAAGTTACATCCATTTTTCATAGTGTTCCTATCGTTTCTTTTTGAACAGGTCAACAAATGCTATAATGGTGTAATGGAAAAAAGTAATGGAGGACAAAGGTATGTACGATATTCGCGAGTGGAAGCATGTTTTTAAACTCGATCCAAATAAATCCATTTCAGATGAAGCTTTAGAAAAAGTGTGCGAGTCAGGAACCGACGCGATAGTAGTTGGCGGTTCAGATGGTGTAACGTTAGAGAACGTGCTTGATTTAATGGCTCGGATTCGTCGCTATACGGTACCTTGTGTGTTAGAAGTATCCAATATCGAATCCATTACCCCAGGGTTTGATTTTTATTTTATCCCAACGGTTTTAAACACGGATCGTTCCGAATGGTTTAAAGGGCTGCACCATGCGGCTATCAAAGAGTACGGAGAATTAATGAACTGGGATGAAATTGTTGTAGAAGGTTATTGTATTTTAAATGAACAATGTAAAGCAGCCCAATTAACAGGCGCAAACACGGAACTCACTAAGGAAGATGTCCTTGGCTACGCGATGATGGCGGAAAAAATGTTCCGGATGCCGATATTTTATTTAGAATATAGCGGCTCTTACGGTGATGTCGAGCTTGTAAAAGAAGTGAAACAAACGTTGACTGAAACTACCTTATTTTACGGTGGCGGCATAAAAGGACCGGAACAAGCTGAAGAAATGGCCCAATATGCGGATGTCGTTGTCGTTGGAAACGTGGTGTACGAAGATTTAGACCAAGCGTTAGCAACGGTCAAAGCCGTAAAATCAATGGATTAAAAATCATGAAATGTACAAGACATATCGTTTATAATAAGAACAAATGTTCTGTATAGGTGGTGTACCATTCATGCAATTTCTTACTGAACGACTGTTGAGCGGTTTAAACCCACAGCAACAACAGGCGGTCAAAACGACAGAAGGACCGCTATTAATTATGGCAGGGGCAGGAAGTGGAAAAACGCGTGTGCTAACCCATCGGATTGCCTACTTAATGGTTGAAAAAGGGGTCAATCCGTACAACATTTTAGCTATTACGTTTACAAATAAAGCGGCCCGGGAGATGAAAGAGCGGATTGCAGCCCTTTTAGGAGGAGCAGCGGAAGAAATTTGGATTTCGACGTTCCACTCTATGTGTGTACGCATTTTACGTCGCGATATTGACCGTATAGGGATTAATCGCAACTTTACGATTTTAGATACGACCGACCAACAGTCTGTCATTAAAGGGATTTTAAAAGACAAAAATATTGATTCGAAAAAATTTGACCCACGAACGATTCTTGGAACGATTAGCAGTGCCAAAAACGAGCTCATGACCCCAGAAGAGTTTGCTAAGCAAGCGGGAAGCTATTATGACACGATTGTGAGCGATGTGTATACGGAGTATCAAAAACGGCTGCGCAAAAACCATGCACTCGATTTTGATGACTTAATTATGACGACGATTCACTTGTTCCAACGCGTGCCGGAAGTATTGGAGTACTATCAGCGCAAGTTCCAATATATTCACGTCGATGAGTACCAAGATACAAACCGAGCGCAATATATGTTGGTCAAAATGCTCGCATCTCGCTTCCAAAACTTATGCGTGGTGGGGGATTCGGATCAATCGATTTACCGTTGGCGTGGCGCTGATATTTCTAACATTTTATCCTTTGAAAAAGACTATGCCCATGCAAACGTCATTTTACTCGAGCAAAACTATCGTTCGACCAAACGGATTCTTCATGCAGCAAACGAAGTGATTAAAAACAATGTTAATCGTAAACCGAAAAATTTATGGACAGAAAATCCGGAAGGTCAAAAAATTGTATACTACCGAGCGCACAATGAGCAAGACGAAGCGCAATTTGTCGCGAAGAAAATTAAGGAGCTTGTAGACAGCGGGAAACGAAAATTATCTGATATCGCTATCTTGTACCGAACGAACGCCCAGTCACGGGTCATGGAGGAAGTGCTCTTAAAATCGAACCTCGAATACTCCATCGTTGGTGGAATTAAATTCTACGACCGGAAAGAAATTAAAGATATTTTGGCGTACTTACGATTAGTAGCGAACCCAGATGACGATATTAGCCTACAACGGATTATCAATGTTCCGAAGCGCGGAATTGGGTCGACTTCGTTCGATAAAATTGCCCGTTACGCCCAAGAGCATGACATTTCTCTTTTCCAAGCGATAGGAGAAGCGGACTTTATCGGGTTAAGCCCGAAAATTACAAAAGCGGTGATTGAGTTTCGCGACTTCATTCAAAGCTTTACGCAAATGCAAGAGTATTTATCGGTCACGGAGCTTGTCGACGACTTGTTAGACAAGTCTGGCTATCGGGAGATGCTCATTCAAGAAAAATCATTGGAATCACAAAGCCGCTTAGAAAACATTGAAGAGTTTTTATCCGTCACGAAAAACTTTGAAGAAAACAACGAAGATAAAAGCTTAATCGCCTTTTTAACGGATTTAGCGCTCATTGCCGATATTGACGAGCTTGGAAAAGAAGAAGATTCATCCGATGCCGTGATTTTAATGACGCTGCATGCAGCGAAGGGATTAGAGTTTCCGGTTGTGTTTTTAATGGGTATGGAAGAAGGTGTGTTCCCACATAGCCGTTCCCTAATGGAAGAAGAGGAAATGGAAGAAGAGCGCCGTTTAGCCTATGTTGGAATTACGCGTGCAGAAGAAGAATTGTACTTAACGAATGCGGAAATGCGCACCCTTTTCGGACGAACGAATATGAACCCAGTTTCTCGTTTTATCGATGAAATTCCTGAGGAGCTCATTGAGCGTGTCGGGGAAGAACAACGCTCCTCTTCATTTGGGTCTCCACGCATGCAAACGAGACGACCAGTGTTGCGCCCAACAGGTGGCGAGAAACAAGAGTGGAAAGTCGGAGATAAAGCCGAACATAAAAAATGGGGCGTCGGTACGGTTGTAAGCGTGAAAGGTGAAGGTGAGGGACTGGAATTAGATATTGCTTTCCCTGGTCTTGGGATTAAACGTCTGTTAGCGAAGTTTGCCCCAATCGAGAAAGTATAAAGAAAGCGAGGCAGAAGATTCGAATGGATCGTCAACAAGCTGAACAACGTGTACGGGAACTACACAAATTATTAAACCAGTACAATTATGAATATTATGTGTTAGACCGACCTTCTGTTCCGGATGCAGAATACGATCGTCTGTTACAAGAACTGATCGACATCGAAAAGCAGTATCCAGAATTAAAAACGCCGGACTCTCCGTCCCAGCGAGTAGGAGGGGAACCATTAGACGCGTTTAAAAAAGTCGAGCATAAAATCCCGATGCTAAGCCTCGGTAATGCGTTTAACGAAGCAGATTTACGCGATTTTGACCGACGCGTTCGGCAAGCGGTCGGCGACGATGTTCGCTATGTTTGTGAATTAAAAATCGACGGACTTGCCGTTTCACTTCGCTATGAAAATGGGGTGTTCGTTCAAGGAGCGACACGAGGTGACGGAACGACAGGGGAGGATATTACGGAAAACTTAAAAACGATTAAGTCCATTCCTCTTCGCCTCAAACGTGATGTTACCATTGAAGTCCGCGGTGAAGCTTTTATGCCGAAACATTCGTTTGAAGTATTAAACGAACAAAAGCGGGCGAAAGGGGAAGAGCCGTTTGCGAATCCGAGAAACGCGGCGGCTGGTTCATTACGACAGCTCGATCCGAAAATCGCAGCTTCTCGTAACTTAGATATCTTCCTTTACTCAATAGCTGATGTCGGGGATACTGGAGTCACCTCCCATAGCGAAGGATTGGACTTATTAGAAGAACTCGGCTTTAAAACGAATAAAGAGCGGAAAGTGTGCGCGAATATAGATGAGGTACTACAGTTTGTGGATAGCTGGTTAGAAAAGCGACCTCACTTACCGTATGACATTGATGGCATTGTTATTAAAGTTGACTCATTGGAGCAGCAGCAACAGCTCGGTACAACGGCGAAAAGTCCGCGTTGGGCTATTGCGTACAAATTCCCTGCCGAAGAAGTGGTGACGCAACTTTTAGACATTGAACTTAGCGTCGGTCGGACAGGGGTCATTACTCCAACCGCGATTTTAGCGCCCGTTCGCGTAGCTGGTACTACCGTACAACGAGCTTCGCTACACAACGAAGATTTAATTCGCGAAAAAGATATTAAAATCGGCGACCATGTCGTGGTCAAAAAAGCAGGCGATATTATCCCGGAAGTCGTTAATGTGTTAACGGAAAAACGGACAGGAAACGAACAAGAATTTCACATGCCCACACATTGTCCGGAGTGTGACAGCGAGCTGGTTCGTTTAGACGGGGAAGTCGCGCTGCGGTGTATAAATCCAAAATGTCCGGCCCAAATTCGGGAAGGCCTCATCCATTTCGTTTCACGGAATGCGATGAATATCGACGGCCTTGGTGAAAAAGTCATTGTGCTTCTTTTTAAAGAACAGCTTATTCACGATGTGGCGGACCTTTACTACTTGAAAAAAGAACAGCTGCTCGGGCTTGAACGAATGGGAGAAAAATCGGCGACCAATTTAATCAACGCCATTGAAGCATCCAAAAACAATTCACTGGAGCGGCTCTTGTTTGGTCTTGGTATTCGTCACGTTGGAGCTAAAGCGGCAAAAACGTTAGCGCAACACTTTGAAACAATGGATCGTCTCATGAATACGACATTTGAAGAATTAACAGCTATTCATGAAATTGGGGAGAAAATGGCGGATTCAATTGTGACGTACTTTGCCCAACCAGAAGCAAAACAATTGATCGAAAAGCTCCAGTCCGCTGGGGTCAACATGACGTACACCGGACCAAAACCGGTGCAAGCAGGTGAAGTGGAATCCGTATTTGCTGGAAAAACCGTCGTATTAACAGGAAAGCTCGAACAGTTAACAAGAAACGAAGCCAAAGAAAAAATTGAGGCATTAGGTGGAAAAGTAGCCAGCAGTGTGAGCAAAAAAACCGACTTTGTCATCGCTGGTGCCGATGCCGGTTCGAAATTGAAAAAAGCACAAGAACTCGGCATTGAAGTTTGGGATGAGGAGAAGCTGCTCGAAGAACTTAACCGATAAGAGGTGCAGGTACACATGAAGCGTTTCATTTACGGTGCACTAGTCTCCCTTCTTCTTTTAGGAGGCTGTGCTCCTAAGTTTGAAAAGCAAGACGAAGTGATTCAGGAAGAAGATAAAACAAAAGAAACAGCGATAATCCCGAATTACAATATTTCTAATCAATATTATCGGACGATTTTACCATTTAAACCGAGTCAATCTCGTGGGGTCGTTGTTGGAAACTTAAATACTCGTTACGATATAGCCGAGTTTGAAACAGGGCTAATGAGAATTGCGCAAAATGTATTCTCGACGGAAGATTACTTTTTCCAAGAGGGACAATATTTAGACCGTTCAACTATCAACGCCTGGTTAAATCGAAAATATACAGAGCAGGAACTAAAAGCGAAAAAAATAGATCCAGAAAAAAATCTTGGGTTAAACCCTCCGAATGACGGAAAAGGGACCATTGCTGAGCAGAATGAAAAAAATCCAATCTATTTAGCTCATATATTAGAGCATAATTATTTAATCAAAAGCGATGAAGATACCGTCAAGTTAGGCGGAGTGGTTATTGGTCTTGCGTTAAACTCGGTCCATTATTATCAAGAAATTCAATATGGACCAACGTTTACCGTCGACATTCCCCATGAAAAAGTAGTCGAACAAGGAAAGAAAATAGCAGACGAAGTCCTCAAACGCCTTCGTCAAATGGACGGTTTATCTAATATTCCAATTGTGATTGCTTTATACGAACAAAAAGGAAAAAATTCCGTCGTACCTGGTAACTTTTTTGCCTATACGTACGTATCGAATAACAGTTCGAAGATTGATAAGTGGGAAGAAGTTAACGAAAAATATTATTTATTCCCATCTTCAGAAGCAGAAAAAGAGAAAAGAGAAGACTATACGATTTTTGTGAATTTTAAAGATGACGTAGAAGAATACTTCCCGAATTACAACGGAGTCGTCGGTCGTGGTTTTTATGTCAATGACCAACTTCAAGATTTAAAAATTGAAATTCCGATTCAGTTTTACGGAAAAGGCGAAACCATTGGCTTTACGCAATACGTCACCGGCCTCGTGATGGACCATTTTCCGCCATATTTGAATGTTGAAGTCAATGTAACGTCTGTCACAGGGCCTGAAGCCTTAATAGTCCGCAAACCAAACGAAAATGAACCGTTTGTACACATATACGATTAAAAGATGGCTGCATAATGCGGTCATCTTTTTTTGAGAAGGCTCTGTTATATGTCATTGTTGATTTTTAGCAAGTTATTCACACGGCGGCGACTCCAGCGGGGACAAGAAGCCAGGCAAGACCCTTACTTGAGCGTAGCGAGGGAAGCGGCTTGCACCTTGCCCGCAGAAAGCGTCCGCCACAAGCGTAATGTATAAATATCAACAGGAGTGTTTATCAGACACCCATGCCAATAATAATTGGTACATCGATAAATGAAATAACAGCAAAAGTTATCCACAGTTATTTCAGGGTAGAGCCTTGCAGAAAAAGAAAACGTGTTGGTTTTCAGGTATCATTAGCATACGGGTTTGGTACATAGGATGTTGGAATTGGCGCATTTAGAAGATGAAAAAGGCTTATAAGACATCTAGATTGGCACATAGGACACAAAAGCGGACCGATAGGCACATCTCTTCGCAACATCAAAGGAAAAACCGGTACTGACTCCCCGGAAGTCAGTACCGGATTTTCGCTATAAAAATGCCAATCTTTCGAAAATTGATGAACAAAAACAATCCATGATAGAATGAAAAATGTATTGAAAACGTTTACTGAATAGGAGGGAATGGGATGATCCCGTACAAACACGAACCGTTTACGGACTTTTCGAAAGAAGAGAATAAGCGAGCGTTCCAGGAAGGATTAAAGCTTGTTGAAAGTTATTTAGGTCAAGATTATCCGCTAGTCATCGGTGGCGAGCGCGTGACAACAGAAGACAAAATCGTTTCGATCAACCCAGCGAACAAAGAAGAAGTGATCGGTCGCGTTTCTAAAGCAAATAAAGAACTCGCGGAAAAAGCGATGAACGTGGCGTACGAAACGTTCCAAACATGGAAAAAGTAAAACCAGAAGTGCGTGCAGATATTTTATTTAAAGCGGCTGCGCTCGTTCGTCGTCGCAAGCATGAGTTTTCTGCTTTACTTGTAAAAGAAGCAGGTAAGCCATGGAAAGAAGCCGATGCCGATACAGCGGAAGCGATTGACTTCATGGAGTATTACGGTCGTCAAATGTTGAAATTAAAAGACGGAATTCCAGTGGAAAGCCGTCCAGGTGAATTTAACCGATTTAATTACATTCCATTAGGTGTCGGTGTGGTCATTTCCCCATGGAACTTCCCGTTTGCGATCATGGCTGGTACCACAGTGGCATCCCTTGTGACAGGTAACACTGTGCTATTAAAACCAGCAAGTGCCACTCCGGTTGTCGCTTATAAATTTGTCGAAGTATTAGAAGAAGCAGGTCTTCCTGCAGGTGTTCTAAACTTCATCCCAGGTAGCGGGGCGGAA
>NZ_JBCNBW010000063.1:0-2170 GCF_050478865.1 Aeribacillus pallidus
ACATTTAGTATAGAGCCGAAATATTTCACAATGTTATTTTACCACAAGTTAGCAACAATAGTGTGACGATTTTGTGAAGACTTACTTCATAAGTATTCCATCTGAATTCCATAAAAAAACTACCTTGGACAAACATCCAAGGTAGTTTTTTACGATTAATCCATCATTTGAACAAGTTTTTTCGAAATGAATAGTAAAATTAATCCAAGACCGATCGTTACAAAACCGATTAAGCTGAACACTTCTAAATAACCTAAAGAAGAAGTATAGGCAGCGAGACGGCCAGCAACAATATTCGCCACACCAGAGCTTGCAAGCCATACGCCCATTAGTAAAGAAGCAAGCTTTACTGGAGCGATTCGGCTGACTAGCGACAAGCCAACAGGTGAAAGCAGTAATTCACCGAGAGTGTGTAAGAAGTAAGTGGCGATAATAAACAGGACGTTTGCTTTAACGACGATATTTGCTTCATCGCTACCCGTTTGTAACACAGCTAAGGTTACAACTAAAAATCCAAGACCAAGTAGAATCATTCCTAATCCCATTTTCGTTGGGATACTTAAATCACCGCGCTTAGAATAGGACAGTTTTAACCAAAGAGCCGATAATATTGGAGCTAAAATAACAATAAATAACGGGTTCAATGATTGGAACCAAGAAATAGGAATTTCGTACCCGAATAAATCGCGGTCCACAAATTTCGCTGTATATAAGGTTAAAGAGCTTCCTGCTTGTTCAAAGCCTGCCCAGAAGGCAACAACGAATACGGCTAAAATGAAAATAACGGCAGTTCGTTGTTTTTCCTTTTTCGTTAATGGTTTTTTTTCAACGACACCTTGATCGTTGACTTGCGGTTTACCTGTTGGTTTTTTTCCGATATCGCCAAGGTAACGGTTACCGAAAATATTGAAAATTAATTGTCCAATAATCATTCCGATAGAAGCTGCTAAGAAACCGTATTTAAAACCGTAATGAACAAATCCATCGACTGTCGTTTTAAAGAAATCTTCTGCTAAAAATCCGATGACAAGTGGAGCAAAAAACGCACCAATGTTAATTCCCATATAGAAAATCGTGAATGCCCCATCTCGACGGCGGTCATTTTCTTCGTATAATTCTCCTACTAATGTAGAGATATTTGGTTTAAAGAAACCATTACCAATAATAAGTAAGGCTAATCCAATATAAAGAGCGGTATATGTTTGGCTTGAGAACAGGGCGAAGTTACCTAATGCCATTAATATACCACCGATCGTAATGGCTAGACGTCTGCCTAAAAAGCGGTCGGATAAATAGCCCCCAACTAATGGTGTTAAATAAACGGCTCCTGTAAAGAAACCATATAACATTAACGCGGCTTCCTCTTTCATCCCTAATCCACCGCTAATAACAGCAGTTGTTAAGTAGAGAACAAGGATAGCACGCATACCATAGTAGCTAAAACGTTCCCACATTTCAGTAAAAAATAGTAGATACAATCCCGGAGGATGTTTCTTGGAGGAACGTTCTTCAATCTGCTCATGTTGAATTTCTGCTGATGCTTGCATAATGAACCCCCAAATCAATTATTTTTTTAAAAACATGTTATTATATTAATTTACAAACAATTTAGATGTCAATAAATTAAGATAAATTGCTATTTTTTCGAAGTGTACCAAGAGTACAAAAAGACTGAATATTATCATCTGATTTCGTTTATTTATTATTTTAAAATAATTAAATCGGTAAATCGATTGTTTTTTCAGAAAAATAATACACACATAAAAAAGAACGACCTATAATGAGTCGTTCTTTTTATTAAGGAAGGAGACTTCTCCTAGCATTATTAGATACATTTGCTGAAGGAACTGTCGGGAGAGACAGTTCCTTGACTGGAGGATAAGGAGAACGAAAAAGGAAACATTTTTTCATTCTACTCCCTCGTAGTCAAACTATTTACGGTAGTTTGGTAGAAACTTCTGGACCGTATCTCCAAAATTATACGAGTATGAGTGCCCTTATTATAAAGAAAATTCTTTTTTCTTGTCAATAGAAGTTTATTCCGCTCTAACTTACGCTAAGACTTCCGCTTCAAAATCAAAGAAGTTTAGTAGGAATTATGCGCCAGTAAGAACCAAACTATCACCCACTAATGAAAGTTTTCTTTTATATAGGCTCTGTTAAACGATAC